>DATJLX010000108.1:0-4674 GCA_035509135.1 Methylocella sp. | reverse complement strand
CGCCCTTGCTTCTTTCAGGGCCGCTTCGCCGTAGAGGGAGGTAAAGCAGTTGAGATCAGGATCCCGCGCCGCGACCACATTCTGAGCTGCGGCGATCACTGCCTCTGCCTTGAAATGGCGCGCCCGCACGCTCGCGGCGATCGGCTCCACCCCGGAGGGGATATCCTTCATGCGTGGAAGACCGGCGCCGGCTCCGTGTCCGGCGGGAGCTCAAAGTCCATCACCAATTTCGCCTGGATAAGCAGCCGCTGCAGATTTTCGGCCACCCCAGCTGCGTATTGGGGAGGAATTGTTAGTTCGAGGAGAGTAGCCATCACACTCACGGTGTGGTCATCGATCGGCGCCATCGTGAAGCCTCCGTGTGGTTTGGACCTTCCTGGCGCGCATCGCGCGAAGGGCGAACATCTGGGTGCCCATTCAAATGCCGATGGTCAAGCGGTCTCCGGCTGGCCCGGCTCCGCCACCGGCGGCATGTGATGGGCCGCAACTGGTGCGAACGAAGCCCGCCTGGCGCAGATATGCAGAATAAGCGCGACGGCGGCATAGCTCGCGGCGACCTCCGGAGAGCTGTCGAAGCCAATCTTTTCGCCATGGATCAACCCGAAAAAAGTCAGGACCGCACCCACTGCCGCAAAAGCCGCGGCCTGCGACAGTTTGCGGTCGATGATCTGGACCGTGATCGCGCCCAATATCACGCCGGCAAGCGTCGCGCCGCTGCCCAATACGGACAGACCGTGATATAATACGTTATTACCAGCAAGCTTGTCGTACCCTAACGCCGCGGCGCTTGTGCCGGCAGCCCCCAGCGCATTGTCGATCTGCACCCTGCCCCAGGCCGCGATTTGAGGCACCACTGCGAGGATAACCGCCGGGGCGTGTTTGTGCGGCGTTTCCTGAAAAGCCTGGGCACCAATCAGCATGCCAATATAGAGAAGGATCGGCAAAATCGCGACGACCGGAATCAGTGCCATCATGAGCGCGATCACGCCGAAAATCGTCAATATAAGAACCAGCAGCCCGGTCGCAGCCGAGTAGCCGGTGCGCCCTCCCATTGCCTTCCATCCGGGATGGCCGATGTAGACAGCGTTGATGAAGGGGTTGCCCATGAGGCAGCCGACGAGGCTGATAGCGCCATCTGCCGTCAACACCTGGGTGGTTGGAAAACTGTCGCCAGCCGCCGCGGCGCTTTCGACATTGTCCATCGCTTCAACCAGATCATAGATGCCGAATGGGATAGCGGTAACCAGAATCACGCCAATAAAGTTGAAGCCGCCAAGTACTTGGTCGATCGCCGGCTTTGGCAGATGGAAGCCGAAATGCGAGAAGGCGTCGTAAACGCCATCCATGCTCATGCCACCGTATGAGTGACCTATCGCGGTCGATGCCCAGGCGATCGCGGTGCCGACGGCTATCGCCATCAGGCCTCCCGGAACACCGCGCGGATATCGCACGCCGCCAAACCAGTTTGCAAGGATGATGGCGAAACAGACGATGCCAATTATCGGCGCGTCGAATATCTGCAACGCCGGACTCATGGAGATAAACGTTATGGAGATACCGGCGAGCGAACCAAGCAAAGCGGCGCGGGGCGTGATGCGGCGAATGACCGGCGCGACGAACCCGCCAACCATCAGCACGAAGCTTTGCACAAACACCCAGGTGAGGCCGGCGCTCCATGCTTGTAGCGGATCTTTCGTCGCATGCAGGATCGGCAGCATGACAACGAACACGACGACGAACATATGCGGTACACTGATGCCCGAAGGCAGCGCGCAGACATCATCGCGCCCGGTGCGTCGCGCCAATCGGCGGGCGAGCCAAGCGTAATACATTGTGCTGAGAAACAGCATCATCCCGGTTGCCGGAAGAATGCGGCCGAAAACCAATTCTTCCGGCATGCCAAGCACGAAGCGCAACAATCCAGTCAACACGAGAACATTTACCAGGATATTCGTGCCGAAGCCGAAGAAAGCATTCCAGTCGCCCGTGACCCAGTAGGGAGGGTGTCGTGCAGCTGATCCCAGAGCATTTGTGCGAAGATTCATTCAACCCTCCTTTTGCAAGGCGGCCCGGACCGCGCCGCTGCCTGCAACCCAACCGAAAATTCCGCCCTGTGCAGAGATCATTTTCAGACCTATGGCGTGAAATTCAGGAAAGTAGCTGCCGCAGCAATCCTCGACCACCAGACATTCAAGGCCGCGATCGTTAGCCTCCCGGACTGTCGTGTGCACACACACTTCCGTGGTCACGCCACAAACCAACAGCTGCCCGATCCCGCGATTGAGGAGAATCGCGTGAAGGTCCGTTGCAAAGAATGCACCCTTTCCTGGCTTGTCGATGACTGGTTCGCCGGGTGCGGGAGCGAGTTCGGGTATGATGTCATGGCCTGGCTCGCCGTGGACGAGAATGCGGCCAAGGGGGCCCAGGTCGCCGATGCAGACCCGGAAACCGCCGCGGCGGCGTTTGGCCGATGGCAGGTTCGTCAAGTCCGACCGGTGACCCTCGCGCGTATGGATGACCAAAAGACCGGCGGCTCTTGCTGCTTCAAGCAAGGCCATCGTCGGCGGCACCGTGCGGCGCAGTAGGGAAACATCATTGCCCAGAGCTTCGCCAAAGCCCCCAGGTTCAAGAAAATCACGCTGCATATCGATGATCAGCAAAGCCGCGCGAGGGCGCTTAAGTTCGAATGGATAGGGTTCTGCCTCGATCACGGCCACGCGCCGCTCCATTCCGTGAGTTACGTTACCCTGGACAATGCCCGCAACTTGATGCTTGGCGGAAATTGGCCAATCTTCAGGCTGCCAAAATTCGTTTGCGAAGGACGAAGAATGTATGCAATATTGCATACATGCCGAAGAGCAAGGACCATGCCAGAGGAAGGAACATTGCGGACCTGCCTTGTCCGTCAAGCGTCATTGAATTGGCTTTTGCGAACATTTTATGGGCAAAGTGCAAAACACGATGAAAACTCCGTCGAATTAATGAGCACATTCGGGACTGGCGCATTTCAATGGATTTGCGCGGTATTGCTTTCAAACCTAGAATTTATGTGCGGCTTTCGGTTTTCACATCGATTGAATGGAAAATGCTCCTGGCTCACGATTTTGCCGCGTCAGTGTGTCTCTTAATGAAACCAACAGCTAATCCGGCTGACGTTTCGCGCCCGCGTATGCCAAGAACGTCCATCGTGGAAGAGCTTGGCCGCAGAGTTGCGGACGACATCGTCGAGGGGGTGCTTCTTCCAGGCGTGCGTCTCGAAGAGGTCGCCCTCGCAGACCGGTTTGGCGTGTCTCGCACTCCGATTCGCGAGGCGCTCCGTTATTTGGAAGCCACGGGCCTCGTCGAGAAGCGGCCCAATCGCGGTGTGGTCGTGACCCGGATTGGCCGCGAGCGATTGCTCATGCTGTTCGAGGCGATGGCCGAATTAGAAGCAATCGCCGCCCGTCTTGCGGCGCTCAAGATGACGCCCGCCGAGAAGGACGCGCTCGCTCGGCTTCATGAAGGCTCATTCGGTCTTGTTCATGCGGATGACCGGGCGAGCTACGAAGAGCTCAATCGTTCATTTCACGAATCCATACACAGTGGCGCCCACAATGACGAGCTCATGGCGCTGATCGTTGCGATGCATCGCCGGGTTGCTTCGTTCCGGCACGCGCAATTCGCCGTGCTCGGGCGACTCTCATCCTCAGCAAACGAACATGGACGGGTGGTGAGGGATATCCTCTCCGGTGACCCGGATGCGGCGGCGAGCGCGATGCGGGATCATCTGGTCACGGTAGGAGACGCGACGGCCAGCTATCTGCTGGTCTGAAAGACCCTGACGTTGACACCCGATACCCCGCAACAAACTACCCGAGATCGTCAGAGCAGAAGCCGACCCGGGTCGCGGAGAGCATGATCTCTATGCAGCGGCCCAAACAGGAGAATCTGATTGCATACAATTTCGTATGCAATATAATGTCTAGGTGACGGCTGCTGAAGTTCCCGTCACCGGCGCAAGCCAATGGGGCCGCTTATAAGACGGCACATGGACATCAGCATGTTAGTGATATTGTCCTGCCGCATCGTTTTGAGGCTTCGATGGCCAATGCCAGCTTCGACCTGAGCCGCCTGGGTGCTGCCTACGCTAGCGGCGCGGAAACGCCCACGACAATCATCCATGCCGTCTTACAGCGGATCGCCGCGGCAAACGATGAGGCCATCTGGATCTCGCGTTTTCCCGATGCGGTTTTAATTGAGGCGGCGGCGCGGCTGAGCGACGCCGGAAACCGCGGTTTGCCTCTCTATGGTGTCCCTTTTGCGGTCAAGGACAATATCGACGTCTTGGGATTGCCGACCACGGCAGCCTGCCCAGCCTTTGCCTACCGGCCCGAACGATCCGCGCCGGTTGTCGAGCGCCTGCTCGCGGCCGGAGCCCTTCTCATCGGAAAAACCAATCTGGATCAGTTCGCGACGGGTCTCGTTGGCACCCGCTCTCCTTATGGCGTTCCGCGCAACCCATTCGATCCCGCTATGGCACCAGGCGGGTCGAGTTCGGGTTCCGCGGTGGCGGTAGCGGCAGGCCTGGTTAGCTTTTCGCTTGGTACTGACACCGCCGGCTCTGGACGGGTGCCGGCCGCCTTCAACAATCTGGTCGGATTGAAGCCGACGCGCGGGCTGCTCAGTACTCGCGGG
>DATJLX010000107.1:0-6727 GCA_035509135.1 Methylocella sp. | reverse complement strand
CCTGACCGATAGCGCATTGGACGCGGTACGGAGCGCGATGGCTGGCGCAGCCGAGCCGGTCGGTGGGTTGCGCATCAAGGTTGAGAGCGGCGGCTGTGCGGGCAACAAATATTTGATGGGTCTTGTCAATGAGGCCGAGCCAGATGATACCGTCGTCGAGCGAGATGGTGTCAAAGTATTTGTCGATATGAACAGCCATGAATTGCTGGCGGGCACGACCATTGACTTCGTCGTGGCGCTTGAGGGCGCAGGGTTCACCTTCGAGAATCCGAATGCGACTTCGAGTTGCGCCTGCGGCAAATCGTTCAGCTAAATACCGCCTCTGAAGCGCGCGATCATTTGAACTCTGTCATTGAGCGAGAGTAGTATCATGCTGGCTGAGTCTGGGCAGGCAAGTAACGCGGCGATCGCGGATGCGGAGCGTTTTCAGCTCATTAAAGACGTGATTGAAGAGATTCGCCCAAATTTGCGCCGGGATGGTGGAGATTGCGAGCTCGTTGAGGTCTGCGGCAATAAAATCATGGTTAGGCTCACCGGGGCTTGCGTTCTTTGCAAATTGAGCAGTGCAACCCTCGAGGGCATTCAGGCGCGGGTCGTGGAAAAACTCGGAGAGTTTGTGCGCCTCGTTCCGGTCATGGGTGGCGTCAAAACAGGCCATTGAGAGATTAAGAGGGGTATTCCGTGCGGCCGATCTACCTCGATAACAACGCAACGACCCGCACCGACCCTGAGGTTCTTGCCGCGATGCTCCCGTATTTTACTGAGCAGTTCGGGAATGCATCCTCAACACATGCCTTTGGCACCGATGTGAGCGGTGCCTTGAAGCAAGCCCGTCAGCATTTGCAAACGCTTCTCGGCGCTGCTTTCGATCACGAGATCGTCTTTACCTCGGGGGGCACGGAATCCGATAACGCGGCAATCCTCTCTGCGCTCGAAGCCCAGACGGACCGCGACGAGATTGTCACGACGACCGTTGAGCATCCAGCAATCCTTACACTCGTGGGCCATCTAGAGAAATCCCGCGGAACAAAGGTTCATTATATTGGTGTCGATGCGCGCGGCCGTTTAGATGTCGAGGCCTATCAGCGTGCGCTCGGACCGCGCACGGCGGTTGCTTCTGTCATGTGGGCGAACAATGAGACTGGAACCTTGTTCCCAGTGGATCGCCTAGCGGAACTTGCTCATGATGCGGGTGCGATTTTTCACACCGATGCGGTGCAGGCGGCTGGCAAGATCCCGATTGATCTTAAGACCACAAGGATCGATATGCTTTCCTTGTCAGGACATAAGCTGCACGGGCCGAAGGGGATAGGCGCGCTTTATGTCCGCAAAGGCGTAAAGTTCAGGCCGCTCATTCGGGGAGGGCATCAGGAACGCGGCCGGCGGGGTGGAACGGAGAACGCGCCTGGGATCATTGGGCTTGGCAAAGCCGCCGAGCTCGCGGCCTCCCACATGGAAGACGAACGTACGCGAGTCGGCGCCATGCGCGATCGTCTCGAGCGAGGCTTGCTCCAACAGATTGGTCATTGCTTTGTAACGGGGGATGATCAAAACCGTCTACCGAACACATCGAATATTGCTTTCGAGTATATCGACGGCGAGGCGATACTTCATAATATGAACAAGGAAGGCATCGCTGCGTCATCCGGGTCAGCCTGCACCTCGGGTTCGACCGAGCCCTCCCATGTTCTGCGCGCGATGGATGTTCCGCGTAAAGCCTTGCATGGCGCTATTCGGCTCTCCCTTTCGCGTGAGAACACGGCCGAGGACATAGACCGGCTGCTCGAAATTCTACCAGGGATCATCACTAAGTTAAGGGCAATCTCGCCCATGTGGCAAGAGCGGCCAGCGGATTCCGAAAATTGCGCGCCAAATTATGCGTGATGGAATGATGACCGCGCCAAATTTCCTTCCTCCCGTTATCGTGAACGATACCACGCTTCGCGATGGTGAGCAGGCACCTGGCGTAGCCTTTACGATTGACGAAAAAATTGCAATCGCGCGCGGGCTCGATGCCGCCAGGGTTGACGAGATTGAGGCCGGCATTCCGGCAATGGGGGACGAAGAGATCGAAGCCATCAGGGCGGTGCGAGAAGCAGTGCGGAGCGCTGCTGTAATCGCATGGTGCCGGATGACCCAAGCCGATGTCGACGCCGCGCTTAAGACGGGTCTCACGCGAATCAATCTGTCGGTGCCCGTCTCCGACCGGCAGATTTGGGTGAAATTCAGGTCCGGCCGCGAAGACGTTATTGAGCGCATCCACCGGATCGTTTCCTATGCGCGCGACAAGGGTTTTTTGGTATCGGTGGGGGGCGAGGACTCGAGCCGAGCTGATTTCGATTTTCTTCTGCGGGTGGTTGCCGCTGCCAAGACCGCCGGGGCGCATCGCTTTCGTTTTGCCGATACGCTAGGGGTGCTCGACCCGTTTAAGACGCACGACATTTTCAAGAGTCTGCGGCGAGAAACGGACATCGAGCTCGAATTTCATGGCCATGACGATCTTGGCCTTGCGACCGCTAACACGCTTGCCGCTGTCCGCGGTGGAGCAACCCATGCCAGTGTCTGCGTCCTCGGCCTTGGTGAGCGCGCAGGCAATGCCGCGCTTGAGGAAGTGGTCGCCGCACTCGCTCAAATATCCGGCCGGAACACGGCGGTTGATCTGACCCATCTCACTTCTCTCGCAGAGCTTGTTGCGCGGGGCGCGCGCCGGCCGATTCCCGCAGCGAAATCTATTGTTGGATCGGCGGCCTTCGCCCATGAGTCGGGAATCCATGTCTCGGGGCTTTTGCGGGATCCTGAGTGCTATGAAGCGGTTAACCCAGCTTGGTTCGGACGCGCCCGCAGCATCGTACTTGGCAAGCATTCGGGCATGGCAGCCATTTCCAACGCCTTGAATGCGCTTGGTCTCGCAGTGGACGAAGGCCGGGCAAGGCGCGTCCTCGAAGAAGTTCGAATGCGTGCGGTTGCTCTTAAGAGGCCCATCCACGAATCCGAGCTGCTTGAATTTTATACCGCCACGTGCACTGAAGAACCGGCTCTTGTAGCGGAAGCCGCTATGGATCGAGGCTCTCAATGGTGACCGCGCAAACCTTCAAGCGAACAACTCATGAGAGACCCGGTGCCAATATTTGGACACAGCTGCGTGAAGATATTGGCTGTGTAAAGGCGCGTGATCCGGCGGCGAGGCACAAACTTGAGATCATCCTCACCTATCCCGGTGTGCATGCTCTCATTCTCCACCGTTTTGCAAACCGGCTATGGCGGAAAGGCTTTCGGTTTCCTGCGCGCTTGCTATCGTGGTTCGGACGCCTCACAACGAACGTCGACATCCATCCCGGGGCGACGATTGGGCGACGGCTTTTTATCGATCACGGCGCTGGCGTCGTCATTGGCGAGACAGCGGAGATTGGCGACGATGTGACACTCTACCATGGTGTCACCCTTGGTGGCACGAGCTGGTCACCCGGTAAGCGTCATCCAACCGTTGAAAGCGATGCTCTGATCGGCGCCGGCGCCAAGATCTTGGGACCAATCATTGTCTGCGCTGGAGCGCGGGTTGGGGCGAACTCGGTGGTTGTCGAGGATGTTCCGCCCGGCATGACAGTGGTCGGCATTCCAGGAAGGATTGTTCGTGACCCGCATAAGCGGCGGCGGCCCGATGGACGCATCGATCTCGACCACCACCTTATCCCGGATCCAGTAGGAGAGGCTTTGGCGCGCATGCTTGATAGGATCGAGTTTTTGGAAGCGCGTGTGACCCACTTGCAGGGGCGCGTCAATCTGCATGTGTCCGCCATGTCTGCACCAGCTGACGCCATGGTCCCGAGTGGGACTGGTAATCCCGATTGGAAGCAGCAATCGGCTCCCGCTTTTTGCGCGATAATGGAGACGCTTCAGCCATGAGTTTGCTTGATGAACTAGGACGTTTATCCGCTGCGGAAGAGTTCTTTACCTTTCTCGAAGTTCCCTTTGAGCCTACCGTCGTTCAAGTTACACGGCTCCATATCCTGCGCCGTATGGGTCAATATATAAAGGGCAGTCAGATTGATGGCGTTTTCGAGGGTCTGAGCGACGACGAGGTTCGTGCGCTTTGTCGCGAACACCTCGAGCAGGCCTATCAGGATTTTTTGAAGTCCTCGCCCATCCAGGAGCGCCTGTTCAAGGTGCATAAGGAAGCCGTAGAGCCGAAGGCGGCGCCAGCAAAGCCTTTTGTACCGCTCACGTCCCTAGCCGTCGCTGAAAAGGGGAGTGACAAAGATGTCGCTTAGCCGACAAGGGCATTTAGCATAATCTGCCTGGCGGCCTCGCTGGCTTGCTTCGCCACCCCTTCTGTTTGGAGTCTTCTAAAGTGATGATAATTGGCATGAGGCTTGCTTCATAAGTGGTTTCTGGCCTCCATCTTTGCGAAGACGTAAGGGCGAAAGTGAAAATCGATGCACATCGTTGTCTGCATCAAGCAGGTTCCCGATAGCGCGCAGATACGTGTTCATCCCGTGACGAACACGATCATGCGCCAAGGTGTGCCGACAATCATCAACCCCTATGACCTCTTTGCGCTCGAGGAGGCTATGCGGTGGCGCGACAAGATAGGTGGCGAGGTGACGGTCCTGACTATGGGGCCCGCGATGGCCGAGGACTCGCTGCGCAAAGCGCTTACCTTTGGGGTTGACCGGGCGGTGTTGCTGACGGACCGCAATTTTGCGGGCTCCGATACGCTGGCGACAAGCTTCGCTTTAGCGGCTGCTCTCAACAAGATCGGCCAGGAGTTTGGTGAGCCGCGCATGGTTTTTACGGGCAAGCAAACCATTGATGGTGACACTGCCCAAGTCGGCCCGGGGATTGCACAACGTCTTGCGCTCCATCAACTCACCTATGTTGCGCGGATTGTTGAACTCGATCCCGAGCAAGGCCGCATTACCGTTGAACGCCGGGCCGAAGGCGGCGTGCAGGTCTTGTCGACACGCTTGCCAGTTTTGATCACCATGCTTGAAGGCGTGAATGAGATCCGGCGCGGATCGCTTGACGATGCACTCCGGGCGGCGCGGGCCAAGATCGTGACATGGAGCGCGGTGGATGCGGGCATCACCGAACTGACGAAATGTGGTCTGCGCGGCTCGCCTACCATTGTGAAAAAGGTGTATGCGCCTTCTCCACGCGCTGAGAAAGCGCATCAGATCGCGACGGCGGATCTTTCCGCGGAGGCGCTTGCAGAAACAGTGATGGGGGAAATTTTCAAGCGCCAGCCCGCCCTCGAAGGGGATCTCATACGGTTTTCTGCGGGACGATAGGGAAGAGGGGCAGAGCCATGACCGATATCGCGAAACCAGCTCCTGCGGCGCCGAGACGGGCCGGTACGAAGAAAGAACTGCCCGAGCATTTCAAGGCCTATAAGCATGTCTGGGTCGTCGTCGAATGCGAGCATGGCATGGTGCATCCAGTCTCCTTCGAACTCCTAGGAGAGGGCAGGAAGCTCGCCGACAAGCGGGGAGTGGAACTGGCTGGCGTCATTCTGGGGAGTGACAGTGACGTGATCGCCGCCGCTGCCATCGAATGTTTCGAATTTGGCGCGGATCTTGTGTACACGATCACTGATCCTGCTCTCGCACATTATCGCAACGAGGCTTATACCAAGGCCATGACCGACCTTGTCTACACCTATAAGCCCGAGATTTTACTGTTGGGGGCAACGACACTCGGGCGCGATCTTGCGGGATCTGTGGCAACCACTTTGCTTACTGGGCTCACCGCCGACTGCACCGAGCTTGCCATCGATGACGAAGGCTCGCTTGCGGCGACCCGGCCGACGTTCGGGGGTTCGCTCCTTTGTACGATCCTGACCTTGAACTACCGGCCGCAAATGGCGACGGTGCGGCCTCGCGTCTTGCCGACGCCAACCCGGCAACAAGGCCGGCATGGCCGTATCATCGAGCATCCCCTTGGGCTCATTGAAGATGACATTGTGACCAAGGTGGTTCGGTTCATTGCCGATAGAGATTCGAACAAGGCCCAGCTCGCCTACGCCGATATCGTCGTCGCCGGGGGATTGGGCTTGAGGTCCGCCGAGAATTTTCAGCTCGTCAAGTCACTTGCCGGTGTGTTGGGCGCTGAATATGGCGGCTCACGCCCTCTCGTCCAGAAAGGCTGGATGACATCGGATAGGCAGATTGGACAAACAGGAAAAACTATCCGGCCGAAGCTTTATATCGCGGCTGGGATCTCGGGAGCGATTCAGCATCGGGTTGGTGTCGAAGGCGCAGATATGATTGTCGCCATCAATACAGACCCGAATGCGCATATCTTCGACTTCGCCCATATCGGGATTGTCGCCGACGCCATCCGGCTTCTACCAGCTCTGACGGAGGCGTTTCGCAAGCACTTGTCGGTGAACCGGCTGGCTGGCTAAAGGAGGCCCGGATGATCGAGGAACGCTTCGATGCGATCGTGGTGGGTGCGGGACCCTCGGGCAATGCCGCCGCATACAGCATGGCCAAGGAAGGCCTCAAAGTTCTTCAACTCGAGCGAGGCGAATATCCTGGCTCAAAAAATGTTCAGGGCGCGATTCTCTATGCCAACGCGTTGGAAAGGATCATCCCTGATTTTCGGGAAGACGCCCCCCTTGAGCGCCACATCATCGAGCAGCGTCTGTGGACGATGGATGATACGTCCTATGTCGGCATGCATTACCGCTCCGAGGATTTCAATGAGGAGCGGCCTAACCGCTATACCA
>DATJLX010000106.1:0-4225 GCA_035509135.1 Methylocella sp. | reverse complement strand
AGGATGCCGACGGAAAAATGGTACAAGCCGCCCTGACCGTGATCAAGGGCGCCATCGCGGGCGTCGCCGGGTGAATGTATTCAGTTGATTTCAAGAGCCGCCCTTGCCATCGGCATCTCCGGCTATGGCCCCGCTCACAATTTCGCTGCGACCTCGACACCAGCCCCGGCAATTTGCGCGTCCTGCGAGGATTGCACGCCGGAGACGCCGATCGCGCCGATGATCTGGTCCTTGTTCGAGAGCGGCAGGCCGCCTTCGATCGGCGTCGCGCCGGGCAAGGTCAGCATCACCAAACGGCCGCCCGCGACGATTTCCTCAATGGCTTTCGTCGGCCGTTTGAACAACAGCGCGGTGCGCGCCTTTTCCTGAGCGACAACGACCGAGCCGAGCGGCGCCCCGTCGAGCCGCTGCAGGAAGAGAAGATGGCCGCCCTCATCCAGAACGGCAATCGTCACGCGCCAATTGTTCTTCAGCGCCTCGGCTTCGGCGGCGGCGGCAATCTCCTTGGCGTCGGCGAGGGTGAGGGCGTTTTTCACATACATTCACAAAGTCTCCTGGGTGCGAGGACGGACGCACAATCCATAGAATGCGCCCTTTCGCAAGCGGCCTCGGCGAACCCTGGTTGGTTCCGGTTCTTATACATCCTTGAATGTGAAGGGCGAGATGCTGCGCATCGATTCATCGACGAGGAGCGGGCGCAACGCGGGCGGCGCCGCCCGTTGCGGGCAGGCGGGGCGGTCGCAAAGGCGGCAATTGATCCCGATCGGCGTCGCCTCGATCGCGTTGAAGTCAAGCCGTTTCGCATAGACGAGCCGGCGGGCATATTTGATCTCGCAGCCAAGCCCGATCGCGAAACGCGGCTCGATTACGCCAAAGGGGGTGAGCGAGCGGCGCACCGTGCGGCTCAGCGAAAACCATTGCGAGCCGTCGGTGAGTTCGATCACCTGCGTCAGGATCTTGCCGGGTTCGGCAAAGGTCGCATGCACATTCCACAAGGGACAGGTGCCGCCCGAATGGGCAAAGGGAAACCGGCTCGATGAAAACCGTTTCGAGACATTGCCGGCGGTATCCACGCGCATCAAAAAAAACGGCACGCCCCGCGCGGTCGGCCGGCCGAGCGTCGTCAGGCGATGCGCCACCTGTTCGAAGCTCGCACCGAACCGCGTTCCCAGAATCTCGACGTCATAGCCCGCGAGTTCGGCCGACTCCTGGAAACGGCCGTAAGGCATCATCAAGGCGCCTGCGAAATAATTGGCAAGCGTGATGCGCAGCAGACGGCGGCTCACATCGTCATTGGCTTCGAGGCGCAAGGCAATCTCGTTCAAAAGGTCGCCGAATTGACTCAAGGCCAGCTGATAGGCGGCCTGAAAGGTCCGGCCCGGCGGCTCGACGACTTCCGACATCATCAATTGGCGGCGGTGATGATCATACCAGCGGAGCCGGTCGCCCATCACCTCGAGGGGCAGGATGCGCACCCTTATTCCATGTCGGGCGCGCAGTTCTTCGCTAAGCGTGACGAAAAGATCGCCGCCAGCGAGCGCCAGCTCGGAGGCGCAGGTCTCGGCGGCGTCCTCAAGGTCCGGGAAATGGTTGCGCGCCTCATGCAGAATGGCGCGGACCCGGTCGATCGGGCTTTCGCCGAGAACGGGCTCGGCGCGGTCGCGATCCGCGCCGGCAGCAACCCCCGCCTCGGTTGCCTCCCTTGCCGCCGAATAGGCCCGGTAGAGCCGTGCCATCGCGGCGAGCAAGGCCGGGGAATTCTCCGCCGCGTCGCGCACTTCGGCACGCGGCACCCCGGCCTCGCGAAACAGCGGATCGGCCAGAATTTGCTCGATTTCACCGGCCGAGTGCTCGCCTTCAACCTCCATGAAATCGCGCGGGTCGACGCCATAGGTATCGGTGAGCTTGAGCAGGACCTGGACGGTGATCGGCCGCTGATTGCGCTCCATCAGGTTCAAATAGCTCGGCGAGACGTCGAGCTCGGCGGCCATGGAGGCCTGGGTGAGATGCCGGTCCCGGCGCAGCCGCTTCAGGCGGGGGCCGGCGAAAATCTTGCGGGGAGCGGTGGCCATGGGCTTTTGAGTTGAAAAATTCTTTACATCCATACAAACTTACATTGTAAGGATGTTACATAGCAACTTCAATTCCCCAACATCTTATTGCCTTTCGGGGATCATCTTCGTTATGGCAAGATGCAGAAGGAAGATTTCCTCCAGGTTGATTGGCTTTGTCAATTTCTGTGAATGCCGTGATGGCAGAGCGAAATGAGCAAAGCCATCAGCTTTGAAGGCCAAATGAGGCGTGCCCGATGAACTATCAAAGCCAGATCCCCCAGCCCACCGAATATCAAAACCACATTGCCGAGGTGAAGGCGCTCGTCGAACGCCAGAATGGCACCTGGAGCGGCATCAACCCCGAGTCGGTTGCCCGCATGCGTCTGCAGAACCGTTTCCAGACGGGTCTCGACATCGCCCGCTATACGGCGGCCATTATGCGCAAGGACATGGCGGCTTATGACGCCGATCCCAGCCTTTACACCCAATCGCTCGGCTGCTGGCACGGCTTCATCGGCCAGCAAAAGATGATCTCCGTCAAGAAGCACTTCGGCACGACCGACCGGCGCTATCTCTATCTGTCCGGCTGGATGGTCGCCGCGCTCCGTTCCGCATTCGGCCCGCTGCCGGACCAGTCGATGCACGAGAAGACGGTGGTGCCGGCGCTGATCGAAGAGCTTTACACCTTTCTGCGTCAGGCGGATGCCCGCGAACTCGGCGGTATTTTCCGCGCCATCGACGCCGCTCGCCAGGCGGGCGACAGCGCCAAGGAACAAGAGCTACTGGCTCTGGTCGACAATTTCCAGACGCATGTCGTGCCGATCATCGCCGACATCGATGCGGGCTTCGGCAATGCCGAAGCGACCTATCTTCTCGCCAAGCGGATGATCGAGGCGGGCGCCTGCGCGCTGCAGATCGAAAACCAGGTGTCCGACGAAAAGCAATGCGGCCACCAGGACGGCAAGGTGACCGTGCCGCATGAGGTCTTCCTCGCCAAGGTGCGCGCCTGCCGCTACGCTTTCCTTGAACTCGGCGTCGAGGACGGCATTATCGTCACCCGCACGGATTCGCTCGGTGCGGGCCTTACCCAGCAGATCGCGGTCAGCCGCGAGCCGGGCGACCTCGGCGACCAATACAACAGCTTCCTCGACTGCGAGGAAGTGGCGCCGGGCGAGGCCCGCAACGGCGACGTCATCCTCAACCGCAACGGCAAACTGCTGCGGCCGAAGCGTCTCCCGAGCAACCTCTATCAGTTCCGTCCCGGAACGGGAGCGGACCGTTGCGTGCTCGACTGCATCACCTCGCTGCAGAACGGCGCCGACCTCTTGTGGATCGAAACCGAAAAGCCGCATGTGGAGCAGATCGCCAGCATGGTGGACCGCATCCGCGCCGTCATTCCCAACGCCAAGCTGGTCTACAACAATTCGCCGTCGTTCAACTGGACGCTGAATTTCCGCCAGCAGGTGTATGACGCCTGGAAGGAGTCCGGCAAGGATGTGTCAAAATATGACCGCGCGGCCCTGATGAGCGTCGACTATGATGCGAGCGAACTCGCCTCTGAAGCCGATGTGCGCATTCGCACCTTCCAGGCCGCGGCCTCGAAGCGGGCGGGCATTTTCCACCATCTCATCACGCTGCCGACCTATCACACGGCGGCGCTGTCCACCGACAATCTGGCGAAGGAATATTTCGGCGCCGAGGGCATGCTCGGCTATGTCCGCAATGTTCAGCGCAAGGAGATCCGCGAAGGGATCGCCTGCGTCAAGCACCAGAACATGGCGGGCTCCGACATGGGCGACGATCACAAGGAATATTTCGCCGGTGAGGCGGCCCTGAAGGCGGGCGGCGTTCACAACACGATGAACCAGTTCGGCTAAAAGCACCGCAACATGCTTTTCTGAAATGAAGATCGCGGCCCTTCCCCGGGCTGCGATTTTTTTTGGCGCCTAAACCGTTCGCGTAGAGGGACGTATCGTAGGTAGCCTTGATTGCTAAAGTAAATCTAGGACCAATCAGACGGTTCCGGTTTCCTCTCACTCCAATAGTTGTCCATTTCAGCGAATTGTTCAGCGGTCATAGGTTTCCACTGACTTGCTAGTGCTTGCGCCTCAGCGATCTGATCGGGGGCCATTTTCCGTGCGATCATGTCTCGTCTTTTCACTGCTTCTTCG
>DATJLX010000105.1:0-6973 GCA_035509135.1 Methylocella sp. | reverse complement strand
GCCAGGGACCCTAAATCTTGCACGCGCCTCGACAGAATGAAGCTCAAAATTCGACCTCAAGCTCCTCCAACTCGCGGGGTTCTTTCCTCGCTGTCTCGACCCATTCGATCATCTCGGGCAAGCTCATGATTTTCTCGCAATAGGCTTCGCACACGGGATCCAGTTTGACATGGTATGTCAGAAACCGAGTCACCACGGGGGCATACATCGCATCGGCCATCGAGCGTTCGCCGAGGAGAAAGGGACCGCCATAAAGATCGAGACATTCCCGCCAGATCGAGGTGATGCGGTCGATATCGGCCTGGGCTCGCCTCCAAACCTTGAAGTTCGGGAAATCGCCCTGCAAATTCACCGGCAAAGCCGAGCGCAGGGCACCAAAGCCGGAATGCATCTCGCCGCAAATCGATCGGCAACGCGTCCGCTTGATGGCGTCTTCCGGCAGCAAATGCGCTTCGGGCTTGATCTCGTTGAGATACTCGCCGATGGCCAGAGTGTCCCAAACGCTGATCCCATCGTGGATGAGGCTCGGCACCCGGAAAGAGGAGGACAACAGCAGGAGTTCTTCGCGCACCGAAGGGTCGTCTGTCGAGATGACTTTCTCGGAGAATGGCAGACCTGAGAATTTGGTCAGCAACCAGCCGCGAAGCGACCATGAGGAATAGTTCTTGCTGCTAATCGTCAGCGTGGCATCGCCCAATGACCGTCCTTTCCGCCGTTAAGAATTATTTCGATTCGCTTGAGAACCCCAAAAAACTTCTATAGTTTGGCGGCAGCGATTAAGATACGGCAAGCCGCTCGGTAATCAAGACCCGCCCCTAATTCTCTGCGACTATGGTAAAATCTTCATGATTTATCAAGCCTATAGTACACAATCGAGCGTCCTTGATCTGATCAGGCCGCTCGCCGCTGCTGCGGGCAAGACATTGCGGTTGCCATGGCCTTTGCTTCGGCCGGACTGGTCCATCCGCAAATTCGCTGGCGTTTTGGAAACCTTCGCGGATTTAACCGTAACGCATACGAGGCCCCCTTTTGGAATCGACGCGGTCGCCATTGGCAACGGTCTCTTCCCGGTGAACGAGGAGGTGACCTATTCAACGCCGTTCGCCACGCTTCTTCGTTTCAAAAAGGAGACCGAGACGCCACAACCGAAGGTCTTGTTGGTTGCCCCCATGTCCGGCCATTTCGCGACCTTGTTGCGGGCGACGGTCAAAACCATGTTGAGCGACCATGATGTCTACATCACCGACTGGCATAATGTTCGCGATATACCGCCGAGCGGGGGACGCTTTGATTTCAGCGTTTTCGTCGACCATGTGATCAAATTTCTACAAGTGATGGGCCCAGGGTCGCATGTCGTCGCCGTCTGCCAGCCTTGCGTTCCCGTTCTTGCCGCCGCCGCGCTCATGGCGCAAGATGGCGACGAGGCACAGCCTCGCAGCATGACTTTGATGGCGGGTCCGATCGACACGCGCATCAGCCCGACAAAGGTCAACGCATTGGCCATCGAACGGCCGATAGAATGGTTTGAGCAGAATCTCATCTTCGACGTGCCGCTCCGCTACAAGGGGGCTCTCCGCTCGGTCTATCCCGGTTTCATGCAGCTTGCGGCGTTCCTGAGCATGAATTTGGAGCGGCATCTGCGCTCCTTCGACGATATGGCGGAAGCTCGCGCGGCAAATGATATGACCAAGCTTCAGGTCATTCAGTCGTTTTATGAGGAATATTTCGCGGTCATGGATTTGCCGGCCGAGTTCTATCTCGAAACGGTGAAATCGGTCTTTCAGGACCACCTTTTGCCGATTGGCAAGCTCAAGGTGCATGGCCGCCTGGTCGAGCCGCGCGCCATTCGGCGCACGGCGCTATTGACCGTGGAAGGCGAGCGGGACGATATTTGCGGCCTCGGTCAAACGCTCGCGGCACAAGATCTTTGCTCCGGCTTGCGGCAGCACATGAAGATGCACCGCGTGCAGACGGGTGTCGGTCACTACGGAGTCTTCAGCGGCCGCCGCTGGAACAACGAAGTCTATCCGGTTCTGCGTGACATTGTTCAAATGACGAATTGAAGCCCCAAGCGCCGCTCAGACCATATCCGTAAGGCCCATCTTTGGAGGAGCCTGGGCGCTCGGTGGCCGTCGCGCCAGTCCCGTTGGCGTATCCGCTGCAGCCGATGAGCGGGAAAATGCGAAAGAGGCGCAGGGAAATAGGCGCAGGATTGAGGGGGAAGCCAGACTCAGCCCCCGAGGGGACGGAAAAAATCCCAAACCAGCTTCGCGCTATTAACATCGCCGCTGATGAGACCTTGCTCTGGCCCTGGCCCGGCTTCGCTCGAAGGACCAGGCAGCGCATGTCCGCCGCCTTCGATCCGGACCAATTCAACCGGCACCGTGCAATTGTTGAGCTTATCGAGATAGGCGCGGGTGCCACCGTGGCTATCCTTCTCGGGTAAGATTATGGTGGTCATGCCCGCGGTGCATCCGGCGGCTTTGCCAAAGAGACCCAGCGTCGTTTCAACCGAAACGACAAGCGCCGCCTTGCCGTGCGGCAAATTGGCTTGGCCGCCGCGAAAGGGAATCACCGGATCTTCCGTGCCGGCGATCATCAACAGGGGAAGCGGATGCGCGGGCTTGCAGGCGTCCGCGAGATCGGCGGGCAGGCTCGCGCTGAGAGTGGCTAGTCCCGCTAGGCTGATTTTTGGATCGCAAGCAACACGCAAGGCCATCATGCCGCCCGTCGAAATGCCGACGAGGAAGATCTTGCCTGGGTTGGCAATCCCCCCGGCGACAAACTTCGCGATGAGATCATGGATAAATGCCAAATCGCGGTTCGCTTCCGGACCTGGCGCGTCAGGCCAATGGCCGGATAGAGGTTGCGGATAGACGAGGACAGTGCCGGACCACCGCGCCATTTCTTCGAAGCCAAAGGTCCGCCGCAAACGCGCGCCCTTGGCCCGGCCTCCGCGCAAGATGATGACGACAGGCCGGCGGCCTTGCTTGAGACGTTGGTGCTCGACAAGGATCGCCGTGCGCGGAATCCCGCCCGACACAATGGTGACACGGCCCGCCGCCGCCAAGGCAGAAGATGACAGGCCGGTGAAGGCCAGCCAGAGCCAGCAGACTCCCGCTAGCGAAACGGTGACAGGCACCAACGCGACATATTTGCAGCCCCGCACGACCATGCCGTCCACCGGTACTGATTCCACCCTCGGGATTTTTCTTTTGCCTTCCAGCGATGACAATTGCAAGCGACGCTCATCCTTTCGAGCGGGCCAAAACGACTTTGATCTCAAAAGGCCGGCAGAGAACGGGCTCGCTTGGCAAAGATCAAAACAAGGCCTCTTGGCCCGTTCGGGCAGCCGTTTACCGCAGGGTGCCTGTCAGGGAGACGCGTGCAGGCAAAATCTGGAGGGTGCGGGGGAAGGGCGAATAGAACGCCATCTCTTTTGCGCCTTAAGCCCTCGCGGTCGGCAAGCCTATTCGCGAGAAACCGCTTTCGACTCATTTTCCCTTTTTAATAGAAACTTGCCGAGCCAGATTTGTACCACCCAGGATCAAGACAGGATAGCCGGCTTGCCTTGGGGGCCGATTTTGAATTTTTCCAATCTTCGCGTTGCCCGAAGGAGCCAATTGCATTAGTGACATTGGCTCCTTTTATTATTGATGAGACGGGGTAAAGCTTCATGACTCATGGGGAGCCTGGCGGGAACGGCCTGGAAAAACGCCGGCCGCTTTCTCCGCATCTGCAGATCTATCGCCCGATGCTGACCATGATCATGTCGATTGCGCATCGGCTCACCGGGATCATGCTTTATGTTGGCACACTGTTGCTGGCCTGGCTCTTGATCGCCGCTTCGACCAGCGCGGATGCCTACGCAACAGCCGCCGCATGCGTCAATTCGATTCCTGGAAAAGTGATCTTGTTCTGTTTTAGTTGGGCCTTGTTCCATCATCTTCTCGGCGGCCTCCGGCATATGATTTGGGACGCGGGCCATGGATTTGCGCATCCGCAGCGCGAATGGCTGGCACAAGCGACTTTGATCGGCGGCATTGTCCTGACGGTAGGCATCTGGGGCATTGCTTATTGGGTTCCATGAATGTCGGGGTGGTAACGAGCTGGCCAGTGTGACACGTGGCAGCCAGGACGCCGATAACGGAGAGGTTTGGAGGAAGATCATCATGGCGACAGGTTCCGTGCCGGTTCCCCACGCGGGGAGCAAGTTGCGCTTTCTCGGCTCTGCCAAATCCGGCACCGCTGACGCCTGGAACATGCGCGTCACTTCCATCGCGCTCTTTCCCTTGTCAATTGCATTTGTGGCGATCGTTCTGTCGCTTTTGGGCAAGGATTACACGGCGGCGCGCGCCGAATTGGGGAATCCCTTTGTGGCGATCATCCTGCTGCTCTTCATCTTGACCGGGGTTTTCCATATGAAGATCGGAATGCAATCCATCATCGACGATTATGTGCATGATGCTCATCTGAAGGAATGGTCCCTCATCGCCAATCTTTTTTTCTCGGTCTGCATTGGTTTAACTTGCCTATACGCGGCTTTGAAATTGAGCTTGACCTGAGCAGTAACCGGGATATTTCGAAAGACGATGGTATGACCTCCAGCACTAAAGGTAACGGCGACGCCGCTCCGGCGCGCCATGGCGCCGCCTATCCGGTGACCGATCACACCTTCGATGTCGTCGTCATTGGTGCGGGGGGCGCGGGGCTGCGGGCGACCGTCGGCTGCTCGCAAGCGGGGCTGCGCACGGCCTGTATCACCAAGGTCTTTCCAACCCGCTCGCACACGGTGGCGGCGCAAGGCGGCGTCGCGGCGGCCCTCGCCAATATGGGGCCGGACAATTGGAAATGGCATATGTACGACACCGTCAAGGGGTCGGACTGGCTCGGCGATCAGGATGCGATCGAATATCTTTGCCGCAATGCGCCGGCCGCCGTTTATGAACTCGAGCATTGGGGCGTGCCGTTCTCGCGCACCGAGGACGGCCGCATCTATCAGCGCCCATTCGGCGGCATGACCACTGACTTT
Source organism: Methylocella sp. (assembly GCA_035509135.1). Lineage (GTDB taxonomy): Bacteria > Pseudomonadota > Alphaproteobacteria > Rhizobiales > Beijerinckiaceae > Methylocapsa. The sequence continues at coordinate 1,941 of DATJLX010000105.1, read as the reverse complement.
GGCAAGGGTCCGCCGGCGCAACGCACCTGCGCGGCGGCCGACCGCACTGGCCACGCGATGTTGCATACGCTCTATGGGCAGGCCCTGCGCCATGAGACCGAATTTTTTATTGAATTCTTCGCCATCGATCTGATCATGGAGGATGGCCGCTGCCGCGGTGTCGTCTGCCTCAAACTCGACGACGGAAGCATTCATCGATTCCGGTCGCAACTCGTGATCCTAGCGACCGGGGGCTACGGCCGCGCCTATTTCTCGGCGACCTCGGCGCATACCTGCACGGGCGATGGCAACGCGATGGTGCTGCGCGCCGGACTCCCCTTGCAGGATATGGAATTCGTTCAATTTCATCCAACCGGGATCTATGGCGCCGGCTGCCTCATCACCGAAGGCTGCCGCGGCGAAGGCGGCTTTTTGACCAATTCCGAAGGCGAACGCTTCATGGAGCGTTACGCGCCCTCGGTGAAGGACCTCGCGCCGCGTGATATGGTGTCGCGCGCGATGACGCTCGAAATTCGCGAGGGGCGTGGTGTCGGCAAGCACAAGGACCACATCTATCTCCACCTCGAACATCTCGATCCGAAGATTTTGCACGAACGCCTGCCTGGTATTTCGGAAAGCGCTAGGATTTTCGCAGGCGTGGAGGTGACCCGCGAGCCAATTCCGGTGCTGCCCACCGCGCATTACAATATGGGGGGGATTCCGACGAATTTTCATGGCGAGGTGATCATCAAGAAGGGCCGCGATCCCGATGTCATCGTGCCGGGGCTGATGGCCATCGGCGAAGCGGCCTGCGTTTCCGTCCATGGCGCCAATAGATTGGGATCGAATTCGCTCATCGATCTCGTCGTGTTTGGCCGCGCGGCGGGTCTGCGCGCGGCGGAACTCGCGACGGCGGGAGCCAAACAGGCGGAGCTTCCGGCGGACTCGGCCGATCAGGCGCTGTCCCGCCTCGACCGTTTCCGTTATGCCAAGGGCGAAATCCCAACCGCCGAACTGCGCTTGCGGATGCAGAAAGTGATGCAGTCGCATTGCTCGGTCTATCGCACCGGGCCGATCCTTGATGAAGGCTCGAAGCTGATCCACGCGGTCTGGGCGGAAAGAGACCAGATTTCTGTCACCGACCGTTCGCTGATTTGGAATTCCGATCTTGTCGAGACCTTGGAATTCGACAATCTGATCATCCAGGCGGTCGTCACCATGGATGGCGCGGCGGCGCGCACGGAATCGCGCGGCGCCCATGCGCGGGAGGATTTTCCCGCGCGCGACGACAAGAATTGGATGAAACACACGCTCACCTCGATCGACCCTGATGCCCGCAAGGTGTCGATCGATTACCGCCCCGTGCATAGCTTCACGATGAGCAACGAAATGCACTATATCGAGCCGAAGGCGCGCGTTTACTGATTAAAGGGTTAAGAGAACCAAATGGTCCAACTCACGCTCCCCAAGAATTCGCGCCCCATCAACGGCAAGACATGGCCGAAGCATGGCGACGCGAAGCGCCAGACGGAATTCAAGATTTACCGCTGGAACCCGGACGACACGCAAAACCCGCGCATCGACATCTATTATGTTGATCGAAGCGATTGCGGTCCGATGGTTCTTGATGCGCTGATTTGGATCAAATCCAAGATTGATCCGGGGCTCACCTTCCGGCGCTCCTGCCGGGAAGGTATTTGCGGCTCCTGCGCGATGAATATCGACGGGACCAACACGCTTGCCTGCACCAAATATATGGATGACATCAAGGGCGCGGTCAAAATCTATCCCTTGCCGCATTTGCCGGTGGTCAAGGATCTGGTGCCGGACCTTTCCGTCTTTTACGCCCAACACGCCTCGATCGAGCCCTGGCTGCAAACGACGACACCGGCGCCCGAGAAGGAATGGTTGCAGTCGCCAGCCGATCGCGCCAAGCTCGATGGGCTTTACGAATGTATTCTA
>DATJLX010000104.1:0-3842 GCA_035509135.1 Methylocella sp. | reverse complement strand
CTTCTTATGCCCCAGTTTCTCAACGAATGGCTTCAACCAATCCGTCAGCGCCGCATTCCAATCCGACATCCTTCGCGCCCCCCATAAGAGCGCAAAGCCTCGCCAATCAAGATAACAAAACCGTTAATCCGCCAAAGTAGTACTAGGAGACATGATTTATTTCAATGCAATCATAAGCCTTTTCAACATCACGCGCGTGCCGGGCTATCTTGCCTGGAAGTATGGGCTCGACGCCAGCCTCCCTTCTGCTCATCCATTCCGATATACGCACTCTTCGTGCTGCCGACCGATTTTTTAAATAGTAGCTTAGGGTTGAAGTAGGATAATTCATGCGAAACACCACACTCCACATCGTTACGGCCGTCGCCAATCCGCTCCGCTGGGAATCCCGCACGAGGCTTGCCCGCACGGCGATCCTCGATTGGCTGAAAGAGCCCAATGTCCACATCACCCTTGTCGAATGCGCCTATGGCGCGCGAGGCTACGAACTCGCCGATCTTGCCTCGGACAAAGTGGCTCATATCCCCGTCCGGGCGAGAACGCTTGTTTGGTCCAAAGAAAATATGCTGAACATCGGCATTGCGCGATTACCGCAGAACGCCAAATATATCGGCACCTTTGATGCGGATATCCATTTCCGCAAGCCCGGCTGGGCAACGGAGATATTGCATGCCTTGCAGATCTATCCCGTAATCCAGCCCTGGAAGACTGCACTCGATCTCGGACCGAATGATTCCTTGATTCAGACCCATATAAGCTTCTGCAGCCTCTATCATGAGGACAAGCCCGTCGTGCCGAGCGGCCCGCATTTCTGGACCTTCGATGGCGGCCCTTATGCCTATGCCCATACGGGCTACGCCTGGGCGTGGGTGCGAGATATTCTTGACCGGATTGGCGGTCTCTTCGAGGTAGGAGGCATGGGCAGCGCCGATCATCACATGGCCCTTGGCCTTGTCGGCGAGGCGGAAAAGTCGATGCCTGCGGGAACCTCGGCCGATTACCGCCGCGATGTCATGACTTGGCAGCAACGTGCTATGACCCATGCCAATAAGAAGCTCGGCTATGTGCCGGGCATTATCGAACACCAATTCCATGGGTCGAAGAAAGCCAGGGCCTATATCGGACGGTGGGCGATGTTCTTGAAGCACGGCTTCGACCCGCTAAGAGATCTAAAGAAGAACAGTTATGGCGTGATCGAATGGGCCGGGAATAATCCAGAGCTTGAACGCGAATGGGACAATTATCTCAGGAGCCGCAACGAAGACGCGAATGTCATTGAGGCCTGATTAGACACACCCAATCAATGCCGCCAAAGCCGCCTTTCAAGGCGGCTTTTTTATTGGAGCTCGCGATGCTCGGATTCCGTGAATTTCTCAAGGACGCCTGGTGGCTTTGGGGTGCCTTTGGCCTCTTCATCCTCAAGCAATGGGTGCTTTAAATGTCCATCATCTATTCACCTGAACAAATCGCCGTCGCGGCGGAGAGCTGGAAATATTGGAAGGGAGTTGGCCTCGACGATGTCCATGCCGCCGCTTGGCTCGGCAATGAGGACGGCGAGACGAGCTTCAACCCGCGCGCGATCGGTGATCGTGGCGAAGCTTTCGGCCCAGCACAGGATCACCTCATGCGTGTCCTGGCGATCAAGCAGGGCTGCGGCATCGATATCCGCACGGCGCCCCATCTTGATCAATTGGAGGCGATTTTTTGGGAAGTTAGTCAAGGTACTTACAAGCATGTCTGGACTAAAGTCAAAGCGACCGAAACACTCCAAGCTGCGGTGGCTATCCTCGTCCAGGATTACGAGCAATCCGGCGATCAGACCAGAGACATCGCACGCCGCACGGTATTGGCGACTTACTGGCTCGGCCAATTCGGGAGCAATCAATGAGCTTCTTCACCGAGACAATCGAGAAATCCCCCAAATTCATGAGCATCGCGCAAGTGCGGGATCTCAATTTGCTGGAACCCGGCTTTCGCTCCGATGTGCTGGCTTTCATCACGGATGCGAAGGCGCTAGGCCGGCAGCTTTTCGTCGCTGAAACCTATCGATCGGTTGAGCGGCAAATGCACCTTGCCAATGAGGGATTGACGGAACTCCGGCATGTCGGAGTCCACCATTATGGCCTCGCCGTTGATCTCGGCCTGAGTGTCGCGGGACATTATGATCCAAGGGGCCAGGATTATTCCTTCTTCGTCGGCCTCGCTAGAAAACACCGAATCGTCAGTGGGATAAACTGGGGCGAGCCGAGCACCTCTCATTCCTTTCATGATTGGGACCATGTGCAGCGGATTCCGCTGCATCGGCAAGCCGCGCTCTTCGCCGGCACATGGTTCCCGCCTTCCGATTATGATCCCTACCAAGATGGAGCATCTTGAACATGAAAAACGCACTGTTTATCAATTGGAAAACGACACTCGCCGGGATCCCTGCGGTCCTGGGCGGTCTTTCTGCTCTTTGCTATGCCTTGGGGCCTGTCTTTCATTCGCTTGCGGCCGGGCAGTTGGCCGATCTCATCAATGAATGGCCAGCGGTTGTTGCCAGCGTCGCCGCGATCTCCACGGGAGTCGGTCTCTTCGTCGCAAAGGATGCTTCGGCACCGGCGGTTAAGGCAGCCCTTCTCGTCGGCTTGCTTGCGGGCATCGTTTTAATTGGTCCAGTAGGGAGCGTTTCAGCGGCGCCAGTGAAGCGTTATGCTGTCGCGCCAGTGGCTCAATCTCTGGCGCCTCTGAGCTTTGACCCGCTGCATATCTTCCCATCCCCAAACGTTCCCAATGTGCCAGGCTCCCCGCCTTCATCGCTTTATTCGAGCATCGGCGGCATCATCAAGGATCTTCAGGGATTCAGCACATCCGATTTGACGGCGGCTCTCGCCGATGCCGAGGCGGTCGTTCCATCCTCCGGGGGCACCGGGTATGCCGTTGGCGACACGATCACGCTGCCGAATAATATCACCATCATGGTGGCGAGCGTCGGTGCGACGGGCAATGTGCTCACCGTGACATTGACGACGGCTGGCCTCTTTCCCACCACAAGCCCGGTCGCGACGCCAATTTCGACATCCGGCAAAGGCGTCGGCGCGACGTTCACCCAGAACGATACGGTCGCCGCGACATGCTGGGCGATGTTGCTCCCCGTCGTAATCAATTTCGAAAACCCACTTCCGGCGCAGCCTGGGATTTTCCTCGCCATTCAGAAAGCCCGCGATCTCGCCGACAATGGGGGAACGATCCTCGCGTCAGTCCAAAACGGCCCGATCAATACGGCCTGCGCGCCCGTGGTTATGACCACGATTCAGACCGTGAATGGTCTTATCACTAAGGGTACCGCCGCCGCCGCCGCGATTGCTGTAGTGGCGCCTAAATGATCGATCACACACAAATCGAACTCGGCGCGCTCTGTCCGCATCCACCGGAGCGCTCCAACCACGTCGCCTTCGCTAAACTCTCGAGTGATGATCTTCCGCTGCCCTCCCCGGCGCGAGATTGGACGGAGGGCGTGACTTCTCGCCCCATGTTTGCGAAATGACCAGGTTGGTGACTGCACCTGCGCGGCCATCGCCAACATCATCGTTGGAGCGCTTAAGGTAGCCTAATGAGGATTGGGCTCCCACGGCCTTCGACGTTCTAGAACTCTATTCCGCGATCACCGGCTATAACCCAAACGCACCGTTTGTAAATGGCGAGAACCCGACCGACAAGGGTGCCGTAATCGAGGACGTGCTGGGCACGTGATGAAGCATGGCTACGGCGGCAATCGAGGTCACGGTCATTGTGGACTCAAACGCGCGATCAATTGGTTTGACGCGGTTGATCTCGGCGTCGGACTGCCCCTTGCATGGCAA
>DATJLX010000103.1:0-25337 GCA_035509135.1 Methylocella sp. | reverse complement strand
TGCAACCGGCACCCGGAAGGGCGAGCAAGAAACATAGGTGAGGCCGGCTTTCTCGAAAAAGGCGATCGAGGCAGGATCGCCGGCGTGCTCGCCGCAGATTCCGACCTTGATATCGGGCCGCGCCTTTCGGCCGCGCGCGATGGCGATTGTGATGAATTCGCCAACACCGTCCTGATCGATTGTGGCAAAAGGACTGACGGGAAGAATCCCCTTGGCCGCATATTCGCCAAGGAACGATCCGACATCATCGCGCGAAAGGGCAAGGCAGGTCTGGGTCAAATCATTGGTGCCGAATGAAAAGAAATCGGAGGTCTTGGCAAGTTCGCCGGCGCGCAGGCAGGCGCGCGGCGTCTCGATCATCGTGCCGACCGAATAGGCGATGGTCTGACCCGTCTCGGCGGCAACGGCCTCAGCCACACTGTCCACCCGCGCCTTGATCAGATCAAACTCCAATTTGTCAATGACGAGCGGCGTCATGATCTCCGGCCGCACCGCCGCGCCGGTCTTGCGCTTGGCGGCGACCGCCCCTTCGAAGATCGCGCGGGCCTGCATCTCGGCGATTTCGGGAAAGGCGATGGCAAGCCGGCAGCCGCGGAACCCCAGCATCGGATTATATTCATGCAATTCGGCGGCGCGCTGAGTCAGTTTTTCCGGCGAAACGCGCATGGCTTCCGCGACCGCAGCGATTTCTTCCTGGGTTCGCGGCAAAAACTCATGCAGAGGGGGATCGAGCATGCGGATCGTGACCGGCAAGCCGGACATGATCTCGAAAAGCTCGATGAAATCGGCGCGCTGCATCGGCAAAAGCTTGGCGAGCGCGGCGCGCCGGCCAGCTTCGTCCTCGGCAAGGATCATTTCCCGGACGGTCACAATCCGCTCGCCTTCGAAGAACATATGCTCCGTGCGGCAAAGGCCTATTCCTTCCGCCCCGAATTTCCGCGCCACGCGCGCGTCCCGTGGCGTGTCGGCATTGGCCCGCACGCCGAGGCGGCGTTCCGCGTCGGCCCATTCCATCAGGATTGTGAATTCGCTCGCAAGATCGGGCTGGCGCATCTCGACAATGCCTTTGATGACCTGTCCAGTGGCGCCGTCGATCGTCAGCAGGTCTCCCTTCTTGAAGGTATGGCCCGCCGCCGTCATCGTCTCTTTTGCATAATTGACGCGGATCGTCCCGGCGCCGGACACACAGGGCTTACCCATGCCGCGCGCGACAACCGCCGCGTGGGAGGTCATGCCGCCGCGCGTCGTCAGAATTCCTTCCGACGCATGCATCCCCAAAATATCCTCGGGACTTGTCTCGATGCGTACCAATATGACCTTGCGGCCGGCACTTTTCATTTGTTCGGCGTCGCTGGCGCTGAACACGATCTCGCCGCTCGCCGCACCTGGCGAAGCCGGTAGGCCCGTCGCGACGACCGTGCGCGGGGCGTCGGGATTGAGCGTCGGATGCAAAAGTTGCTCGAGCGAAACGGGTTCAACGCGCAGGATTGCCTCCGCCTTGCCGATCAATCCTTCATTCGTCATATCGACGGCGATGCGGAGCGCGGCCTTGCTGGTGCGCTTGCCGCGGCGCGTCTGTAACATCCAAAGTTTGCCGCGCTCGACCGTGAACTCCATATCCTGCATGTCGCGATAGTGCTTTTCAAGGCGATCCGCCGCGCTTTTGAATTCCGCGAACATTTCGGGCAGCACGGCCTCCATCGATGGCTCTTCCGCCCCCGCCGCTAGCCGAGCAGCCTCGGTGATACATTGCGGCGTTCTAAGGCCGGCGACGACATCCTCGCCTTGCGCATTGCTCAAGAATTCGCCATAAAGCTCCTTCGCGCCGGTCGAGGGATTGCGGGTGAAAGCGACGCCTGTCGCCGATGTCTCGCCCATGTTGCCAAAAACCATGGCCTGGATCGTGACAGCGGTGCCGAGGTTTCCTGGAATATAATGCAGCCGCCGGTAGCCAGCCGCGCGCGGTGTCATCCAGGAATCGAATACAGCGCCGATGGCGCCCCAAAGCTGTTCGCGCGGGTCTTGCGGGAAAGGCTTGCCCAAGGTTTTTTCAACCGTGGTCTTGAACTCGGCGATCAGCTTTTGCCAATCCCCGGACGACAGTTCGGTGTCGAAAGTCGCACCCTTGTTTTCTTTATAATATTCTAGCTTCTCCTCGAAAATATGATGTTCGATGCCCAAAACCACGCTCGCATACATTTGGATGAAGCGGCGGTAGGAATCATAGGCAAAACGCGGATCGCCCGAGCGTTTCGCCAAAGCCTCGACGGTGATGTCGTTGAGACCGAGGTTCAGGACCGTATCCATCATGCCCGGCATGGAGATCTTTGCTCCAGAACGGGCCGAGACGAGGAGCGGATCATGCTCATCGCCAAAAGAGTGGCCGGTAGAATGACCGAGGTAGCCGAGCGCGGATTCAACCTCGCCGGCAAGGCTTGATGGATACTGTTTCCCATTATTGTAGTAATAATTGCAAACTTCGGTGGTAATGGTGAAGCCTGGTGGTACCGGCAGGCCGAGCCTTGCCATTTCGGCAAGATCAGCTCCCTTACCGCCGAGGAGGACTTTAAGACCGCTTTCGCCTTCGGCCTTGCCCTCACCGAAAGTGTAAACCCATTTTGCCATCATCAACCTTTTGTAGCCTTGCTGCTTTGCGATCTACTTGGTTGCCGATGAGAAAATCCTTTTGGCGAGCGGGCCGCGGGATTCATCCAGCGCCCATCCGGTAGCGTCGCAATCGCAAACCGAGCCCCATCCAGGCCACCCCCCAAAACAAGAGATCGAGGCCAAGGAGTATACCCAAGATCACGAAACTGTTCTCCGGCCATCCGGCGACGATCAAGATCCCGACCAGCGCCGTCAGTCCGCCCGCCAGCAGAACGGGACCGCGCACCGGAGCACCAAGATGTGCCCCGAGGTAAATCCTGACGCCACCGGTTGCGAGCATTCCAGCGCCGAGGATCAAAGTAAAAAAAGCGGCCGCGACCAATGGCTGCGCAAGGGCGAAGGCCGCGACGACGATATAGGCAAATCCCGCAAAGACCCAAAGCAGAAACCGCCCCCAAGTCTTGGAACTCAGACCGGTGGCAATCTCGGCACCGCCGGCGAGGATCATGAAAATCGCGATCGTATAGACGGAGGCGATCGTTGCCGAAACCACGAGGATCAGGGCCGCGATGCCCATCCCGGCAATCAAGGCGCCCAAAGCGACGATTAACCCCCAACGAGGCCTGAGGCATTCGATTGCCGTCTTCAATTCCCGCGGCCCTTCTTGAAAAGGCAAGGGGTCATTCGAAAAAGCCATGCGTATCATTCCTTCCGCTCGCCTGCCCAGCACACGCCCGGCCGCACCGTTGTTTCAAACGCTGCGGTATGCTTCATGCTTCGCCCATGATGCCGGACCGGGTTACCGGCCGGCACCTGAGTTTGTAGGATACGCTCCCCTGACAGCCCCCGGGAAGGATATTTATCTTATTTCATCTGAATTCAGAGCTGTTGCCGTCAGAACACGACTTAACAAACTTGGTTCCGCTGCTCCGTTCCCTGTGCGAAAAGGCACGTTTCACAACGCCCGCCTCCAATATTGAAGGAAACCTGCTTTCCTCGCTTTTAGAAAAAAGAAGCGATGGAAAGTTTTTTGGACCCGCAATCGGTGCCCAAACGTTGTTAATTCTGTTTAAGGGTAGAAACTATTTCTTCTGCTATTGGATTGAAAAAAACAAAAAGATTCCGGCCCAACTGTGGTGCAAAAGCCGCAGCGGCGCCTGAAAAGCAGTGGCAGGCCGCGACCAGGAGTGGTTGGCGTTGCGGGTTACGCTTTTGTTCGCTATTCACGATCTATAAAGGCCGACTCTCGGACAAACCGGGCAGGCAAGAAGTTTCTTAGAATTTGGTTGTGCAGTGTTTCGCTGCTTAGGCAATAGCTGTTTTGCGGTCTTATTTAAAAGAGGCGCCCGTGACGAATCCTTCAAAGACCCCCTTGCTCGACTCGATCGCATCGCCAGCCGATTTGCGGCGCCTAAATGAATCCGATCTCGCCCAAGTCGCGGATGAACTGCGCACCGAGACGATTGACGCGGTTTCGGTGACAGGCGGCCATCTCGGGGCTGGGCTTGGTGTGGTCGAGCTCACGGTTGCCTTGCATTATGTATTCGACACGCCGAACGACCGGCTGGTTTGGGATGTGGGCCACCAAGCCTATCCTCATAAGATACTGACCGGGAGGCGCGACCGGATCAGGACCTTGCGGCGGGGAGGCGGTTTATCCGGCTTCACCAAACGATCCGAGAGTGAATATGATCCTTTTGGCGCGGCGCATTCCTCCACTTCGATCTCGGCCGGGCTTGGCATGGCAGTGGCCAACACGCTTTCAGGCAAGAGAACCAATGTCGTCGCGGTGATCGGCGATGGCGCAATGTCGGCCGGCATGGCCTATGAAGCGATGAACAATGCGGGCGTGATGCATACGCGCCTGATCATCATTCTGAACGACAATGAAATGTCGATCGCGCCGCCGGCTGGCGCCCTATCCGCCTATCTGGCGCGCCTGGTCTCGGGCGGCACGTACCGCTCCGTTCGGGAATCCGCCAAGCAGCTCGGCCGCCATTTGCCAAAATTCATTTATGACCGGGCGCGCAAGACCGAGGAATTCGCGCGGAATTTCTGGGCGGGCGGGACTTTGTTCGAGGAACTCGGCATCTACTATGTCGGGCCGATCGATGGCCACAACCTTGATCATTTGCTTCCGGTCTTGAAAAACGTCCGCGATTCCTGCGATGGGCCAGTCCTCATCCATGTCGTGACGCAAAAAGGCAAAGGTTATGCCCCAGCTGAGGCATCAACCGATAAATATCATGGCGTGAACACCTTCGATGTCGTCACCGGCGTGCAGGTGAAGCCCAAGGCCAACGCGCCGTCCTATACGAGGGTCTTCGCCGATGCCTTGATCGCGGAAGCGCGGCAAGACGACAAGATCGTCGCCATCACCGCCGCCATGCCGAGCGGTACTGGCCTCGATCTCTTCCAAAAGGTCTTCCCCGAGCGCACCTTCGACGTCGGTATCGCGGAACAACACGCGATCACTTTTGCGGCCGGCCTCGCAACCGAGGGTTACAAGCCATTCTGCGCGATTTATTCGACGTTCCTCCAGCGCGGCTACGATCAGGTGGTCCACGATGTGGCGATCCAGAAATTGCCGGTCCGCTTCGCGATCGACCGAGCGGGTCTCGTCGGCGCCGATGGTGCGACCCACGCGGGCTCCTTCGACGTCTCCTTCCTTGGAATCTTGCCGGGCATGGCCGTGATGGCGGCCGCCGATGAAGCCGAGCTTGTGCATATGGTCGCAACCGCCGCGGCTTATGACGAAGGTCCCATTGCTTTGCGTTATCCGCGCGGCGAGGGTATCGGTATCGAGATGCCGGATGTCGGAAAAGTCCTGGAAATCGGCCGTGGCCGGATCCTGCGCGAGGGCAGTAAAGTCGCGATCCTATCCCTCGGCACGCGTCTGGCGGAGGCCCTCAAGGCGGCGGAGGATCTCGCTGCCTATGGAGTCTCGACTACTGTCGCTGATGCGCGCTTCGCCAAGCCAATCGATCGCGAGCTTCTCTTCCGGCTCGCGGCGAACCATGAAGTCCTGATCACGATCGAGGAAGGATCGATCGGCGGCTTTGGCTCCTTCGTGATGCAGATGCTCAGCGCGGAAGGCGTGCTCGACGGCACTGGGGCGCGGAGTCTCAAATTTCGTTCGATGGTTCTACCTGACCGTTTTCTTGATCACGACAAGCCGGAAAAACTCTATGCAGGCGCCGGGCTCGACGCAAAGGGCATCGTCGCCAAAGTCATCGCGACGCTTGGCCACGAGAGAGACGCTTTGAAAAGCATGATCGCGTAAGGGCGATCCCTGGCTAGCCCCGCCAGCTCGCTCGCGCGCGTTGCCACCAGCCGGACCGTTTAGGACGAGCCGGGTCGAGCGCGTCTGGCTGTGCAGGCTCATTCGAGAGGCGCTCTGGAATTTCGTCTTGTCTTGGCGTGCCATAGGTTTCCGGCGGCAAGGCGGGAGATGTCTCTCGCGCGTCCTCTTTCGCGTTCACAAGGGGGGCGGTTCCTTCACCTTCATCCCCTTGCGGCGGCGCGATGTCCAAGCCGTGCGGCTGATCAGGCAACTCGCCGGCGGTGAAAGCGTCTGCTGGCGGGGCATCGCGACGAGGGGCGCCGCGGGGCTCACGCGGCGCCCGGCGGCTGCGCCGCGCCCTTCCGGCGGGACTCCGTGATTCGCCCATCCCCCTCCTGTCGGACAAATCAGGCAATTCTGGTTCAAGTCCGGAGGCAAGCGCAAATTCGAGCGGCACCGCATCGGCGGGCTCAGCGTCGGTGGGCCCGGGTGTCTTCCGCGGGCGGCGTTCGTCGCGCCGTGAACGCCGCTCCGCCACAGGATGGCCCACCCATTTTTCATCGGTGCCGGGAAAATCTGTCTCTCCGGTTCCGGCTTCGCTTTCAAAGGCGGGGGCCGGCTGCAATCCACCGATCTTGGTCATCGCTTCCAAGGCGTCGTCGGGCGGTTGCGGGGCGTTCGGAGCTATCCCGGATCCTTCCCGATCACCCCCGCGGCCGCGCCGGCGCCGGCGCCGGCGCCTTTGCCGTCCCTCGGCCTCGGTTTCGCCATCGCGGCGAGTGGCGTCCGGGTCCAACGCCTCATCCGTTTCAGCCGCTTCGAAGCGGCTTTCTTCGGGAGCAGCCGTTTCGTCGAAGAAACTCTCCGCCAATGCGGCATTCGCCGTCTCTTTCGGTTGAGAAGCCCTTGTCTCTTTTGCCCCCGCCGCCGCTTCACCGCGCTCCAGCGCATAGTAATTCGTGCCGGACAACTCATCATCGGCGGCGATCGTCAGCGACACACCAAACCGCTTCTCCAAGTCGCGCAGATGAGAGCGTTTCTGGTTGAGGATGTAAAGAGCGACGGCCGTCCTGGTTTTAACGGCAATGTCATAACTCGCATTCCGAATCAGGGCATCTTCCAGAGCCCTCAGGACATGCAAGGCGATGGACGATGTCGAACGAACCATCCCCGCTCCGGCGCAATGCGGACACACCACGGTAGAGCCCTCGATTACGCCGGTGCGCATCCGCTGGCGCGACATTTCCAGGAGGCCGAAATGCGACATCCGGCCGATCTGAATCCGGGCCCGATCATTCTTGAGAGCATCTTTCAGGCGGCGCTCGACGGTGCGATTGTTCCTGTTCTCCTCCATATCGATGAAGTCGATGACGATGAGGCCCGCGAGGTCACGCAACCGCAATTGGCGGGCGATCTCATCAGCCGCCTCGAGATTGGTTCTGAGCGCGGTATCCTCGATATTGTGTTCCCGCGTCGAGCGGCCGGAATTGACGTCGATTGCGACCAAGGCCTCGGTTTGATTGATGACGATATAACCGCCCGACTTCAACGTGACTTGATTCGAGAACATGGCGTCGAGCTGCGCTTCGGCACCGGATTTCGCGAACATCGGCTGCGGATCGCGATAGGGCTGCACCATCTTGGCATGGCTCGGCATGAGCAAGCGCATGAATTCCTTGGCCTCGCGATAGCCGTCGTCGCCCGCGACGACGACCTCGTCGATGTCCTTGTTATAAAGATCGCGGATCGCCCGCTTGATCAAGGACCCTTCCTCATAGACCAGAGTCGGCGCTGTGGATTGTAAAGTCGTCTCTCGCACCGTTTCCCACATCCGCAGCAAATATTCGAAGTCGCGTTTGACTTCGGCCTTGGTTCGCGCGGCGCCGGCGGTGCGGACAATCACGCCCATGCCATCTGGAACATCGAGTTCCTGTGCAATGGACTTCAATCTCTGGCGGTCGCTCGAGTCGGTGATCTTGCGGGAGATGCCGCCGCCACGCGCCGTATTCGGCATCAAGACTGAATAGCGTCCGGCCAGCGACAGATAGGTCGTCAGCGCCGCACCCTTGTTGCCCCGCTCCTCCTTGACAACCTGAACGAGCAGAACTTGGCGGCGCTTGATGACCTCCTGGATTTTATATTGCTTGCGGTAGCGATGCGGACGCGACGGCATCTCTTCCATCGCGTCACCGCCAAGCTGCTCGATCTCGGCTGATTCGTCCTCGTCTTCAGCGCCGGCGTCGCCGTTCTCATCGCCGCGTTCGGCTGGCTCCGGAGCGGCCCGGTCCGTCTCGACCGCCGCCGCGTCCCCGCCTGCAAAGGAGGCCTCATGAAGGGGATGATCGGTTTCCGGCACCGGGCCGCGGTTGTCCCCCTCCTGGCCGAACAGGGCGTCATCGGCCGCCTCGAAAGCGGGTTCAGCGGCGCCGTCTGACAGCGCAGGCACATTGCCAGTGTCTTCCGGCCCGAGGGATTCCAGTTGCGCCCCGATGTCATGGTGAGGGCCGCGCGCGGATTCTTCCGGCACCAAACCGGGCGCCTCGACGTCGCGCTCCGCCGCGAAGGACTCCGCTGGCGCTTCTTCGATTTCCTCCAAGCCGGAAGACGCCGCGGCGTCCACGGAAGCTTCGCCAGCATAAGGCTCGGACAGCGACGGATCGGAATCCCGTCGTTTCTCGGCCCGGTGGCCGTTGCGATCGCCCCGCCGGAAGCGGCGGCTGCGGCGCGGCGAACGCGCCGCGTCTTCTTCCTCGTCGCGTTGCGCCCGTGCCTCCTCCTCGATCAGAGATTGCCGGTCGGCGACTGGGATTTGATAATAATCGGGATGGATTTCGGTAAAAGCCAGAAAACCGTGCCGGTTCCCGCCATAATCAACGAAGGCGGCCTGGAGCGAAGGTTCAACCCGCATGACCTTGGCGAGATAGATATTGCCGCGAAGCTGTTTTTTGCTGGCGGCTTCGAAATCGAATTCCTCAACCCGGTTTCCGCGAAGGACGACCACCCTGGTTTCTTCCGGGTGGGACGCATCGATAAGCATTTTGTTGGCCATGGGATACTCGTTTGGACGCGAGCCGTGGATGACCAAGACTGCCAGCCAAAATCCGCGAACCGGACATTGGGGCGAAGTTTGGCCAATGCAAGGCCGCGTCGCACAGTGGATGGGAGGGTGGATGAGCGAAAGGAAGTCCGCGGCGGCGGCAAGCGCCGCCAATCGGCGAACTCGGAAGGGACAACTCCAGACGCGTCCCGCGGTTAAGAACACGAGCAGTCTCGTGGATCTGGCCGGGGGGCAAAGAATCACGCATGAAATCGGCACTCATACTTCGGAAAGTCAGAAGGGCAAAAGGCCAGACAACTGGAAACGCGCCCATGCCAGAACGCTTGACAGCTGCCGAAAAACCCTCAGCGGGACAACACATGTCCTCGTCACCTATCCGCAACGGCGCACAAATGCGGGTCCGCCCCAATCAGCCCTGATGGACATCATCCCTGCTGAGCCCAGTTCCTCCGGCGCCAGTCAAGGTTCCAGTCCGGCTCTGGCTTTCAATTCGAGACACAAACACTTGAAACACCAATAACCGGAACCCCGGCAGTATGAACCCGCCTCACGCCGAAAATATCGGCCGCTGTTAAACGGCACATTTCCAAAATGAATTTTTTAATTATATCGGGTTCTCAGGCGATTTGGCAAGTTTTCCTGGATGCGTGTCCGTAAGGTAACGGTTTTTGCGGATGATTGCTGGCATGATCATAATTGGTTAACCTCGATAGTTCAAACATGGAAATTGCGGTTCATCCATCATGAGAGCGCCATGGCCATGCCGATGGACTGGCATGGCCGCCCTTGTGATGACCGGAGTTGCTCGTCGTTCATCGGCGAAAAAGCAGGCGAAACAATGCCGGGACGCGTTTTTTTCTGCCGGGCCGCTGGTTCCATACTTGCCACGGCCCGCCCTGTGGTGATGGCGCTTGCCTTGACCTCACCCTGGCTGGAAATTCCGTTTCCAGCCATAAAATACTCCAGCTTCAGCAACTTTGATTTTAGCTCGCGCGCGGAAGCGGCTCCAGCCCCGCTGGAGTCCTCGGCGCACCCCATCGCTACGGCATTCAGAATAGAACAGAGCGAGGATCGGACCAAGCTCATATTCGCACTGTCCACAGCGGTGGATGCCGCCGTTTTTGTCCTCGCCGATCCTGATCGCGTCATTGTCGATTTGCCGCAAACCGATTTTCAGCTCGACCCGGAGAGCGGCAAACTGGCCTCCGGTCCGCACCAGAAAACCGGCCTGATCGCCGCCTTCCGATTTGGCCAGCTCGCGCCGGGAAAATCGCGGATTGTCATCGATCTTCTCGCCCCCGCCAAGGTCTTGCGGGCTGCTTGCGAAAAAAACGATGGGGATGGCCGCATAAACCTCGTCGTGGAGCTCGCCAAGACCGACCGCGCGAGTTTTGGGGCGGCGGTTCAAACCGCGCGGATGCAGTTGGAGGCCCAGGCGCTAACCAAAGAAACGCCAACGCCGCAGACGGCGTCGGCGAAGCCTGTGATCATGATCGATCCGGGACATGGCGGAATCGACCGGGGCGCCGTGGTGAAAGGCCTTGTCGAGAAGGATCTGGTTTTCGATTTTGCCAAGGACCTCGCCGCCAAACTCGAGATGGATGGCCGCTTCAAGGTTGTCATGACGCGTGACGACGACAGTTTCGTTCCACTCTCCGAACGGGTCAGGATGGCACGCGACAGCAATGCGGCCCTGTTCGTCTCGATTCACGCCGATACTTTGTCGGACGCTTCCGATGTGTCCGGCGCGACGGTCTACACCGTATCGGATCGGGCCTCGGATGCGGAAGCCGAACGCGTCGCCCAGAAGGAAAATCAGGCCGATGCCGCGGCGGGACTGGACAAGACCGAGGACGCCAGTGATGTTTCCGACATTTTGTTCGATTTGACGCGGCGGGAGACGCGCGCCTACAGCCATTACTTCGCACACACTTTGGCGAATTACTGGCGGGTCGCTGGCCGGCTCAACAAAAATCCGCAGCGGTCCGCCGGGTTCCGGGTTTTGAAGGCACCGGACGTGCCCTCCGTGCTCCTGGAGCTCGGCTATCTTTCCAATAAAAATGATGGGCTGGCCCTAAGTTCGGCGGAATGGCGCGACAAGGCATCGGGTCAAGTCGCGGAAGCGATCAAAGCTTTCTTCTCGGCACGGGAGAGCACAACGGCCGTGATCAAGACCGGCCCCGATCAGGCGCCCCTTGGAATTCCAACGGGCGAGCCGTGATAGTCACTCGGGATTGGCCCTTCAGGGCGACTGCCGCTCCAGGAACCGCACGGCCCCGCCACGGACCGCCACAGCCGCTCCACGATTGGATCGTCAAACTAACCCTTTACCCACACCCGCATCCATGCCTAAGCCGAAAAGCGGCGCCCCGTCCTTCGTGTCAAACCGGATCAGCAGTTTGCGCACAAAAGCAAGCCGCTTGAGGACGTCGTCAGTCACATCGCCGGTCGCTTCCAGAGTTTCAAGCTCCACAAGCCGTTCGCGAAGAACAATCGCCATTGTCTCGCCAATCTGCCGTTCCGAATCCATCATGGATAGGTCCTCCTCGCTTGTGCCGAAGCAAGCGTTGTCCTGGTCGGCCATTCCCGCGGCTTGGCCGTGAGTATCCCCGATCTCGTGGCGAGCCTGCCCCGAACGCCCTCAACATGAGCATCATCAATAAGTAAGAAAGACGCTGGCGTCTGTGCCAAATGGCACCCGCCCGGCCAAACCCGCCGCGCGGCAAGTGAGGGAGTTGTTGATGAGGGAGTTGTTGAGCCGATGCGCCGTACCGATCAGCCAGACACCCTCCGTGGTGCCAAGGGCCGCTCAATCCCCTTGCTCACATGAAGGTCGCGCTTAAATGGGGGGCGAGAGCAAAACATTAAAAAATTGCAGACTTTTTGGATCAGATCATGCAACAAACAACTGATTGGAAACCGGCCGTGACGCCGTTTGAAGCGTTCCTGAACCCGTTCGACAAATTTTCAACACAAAATCGCCTCACGAAGAAGACGACAATGCCAGCATTGGCCGCTAGGAAAGTGACGGTCAGCATGATCAAAAGCGGGTTCTAGGATGAGGGAGACCGCTGTCTGGATTGAGTACGGGTTTCGTTTTTAAGCTCGCGATCTCATTAATTTCGCCGGCAAGAGCTTCCGGGATTGAAAAGGTTTCGCTGAATGCGGCACATCACCCGTTTCCTTGGTTTCCTTTTCACGACTGGTGCGATCATATTTGTCGTCGGGGCTTGCGCGGCAGGACTTCTCATTTGGAAATTCGAACAGGACCTGCCAGATTATAGGACCCTCAAGGACTATGAACCGCCGGTGATGACACGCGTTCACGCGAGCGACGGTTCGCTGATCGCAGAATATGCGCGCGAGCGGCGTCTCTATCTGCCCGGCGCCGCCATTCCAGCCCTCGTCAAGGAGGCGTTTATTTCCGCCGAGGACAAGAATTTCTACAGCCATGCCGGCGTCGATCCTGAGGGCATCCTTCGCGCCCTCTTGGTGCTCGCGCAAGGCGACAAACATGTCCAAGGCGCCTCGACCATCACACAGCAAGTCGCCAAGAATTTCCTTTTGACGAATGAACGGTCCTTCGAGCGCAAAATCCGGGAGGCGCTCCTCGCATTTCGTATCGAGGGCGCCTATTCCAAGGAGAAAATTCTCGAGCTTTATCTGAATGAAATCTATCTTGGTCTCGGGAATTACGGCATCGCCGCGGCGGCGCTGAACTATTACGGCAAGTCCGTCCATGAGCTGACCATCGCGCAAGCCGCCTATCTCGCCGCTTTGCCGAAGGCGCCGAACAATTATCATCCTTTCTTGAAGCGCGAACGGGCGATCGAACGGCGCAATTGGGTGATCGACCGCATGGTCGAGAACGGCTATGTCTCGCACCAGGATGGCGAAAAAGCCAAGGCCGAGCCGCTCGGGGTCAATCCGAGGGTTCTCTCGCCCGATACTTTTGCCGCCGGCTATTTCGCCGAGGAGATCCGCCGGGAACTCAGCGAACGCTACGGCGAAAAGAAACTTTATGAAGGAGGCCTTTCGGTTCGCAGCACGCTCGATCCGAAAATGCAGCTGATGGCAAGGCACGCCTTGGTCGATGGCCTTGTCCGCTATGACGAGGCGCATGGCTTTCGTGGCCCCATGCGCCATATCGACATCAGCCAGGATTGGGGAATTCCGCTCGCCGACGTTCCGGCCTTGGGCGATGTCGCGCCTTGGCGGCTTGCCGTGGTTCTCGATGCCAATGAGTCCGGCGCCCGGATTGGCCTGCAACCTCACCATGAAAAGTCCGGCGAGATCGAACGCGAACGGCAATCGGCCACGCTCACCAATATCGGGCTGAAGTGGACGAGGGGCGCCGGCTCGCGCTCTTCGCTTGGACCGGGCGATGTCGTCTATGTCGAGCCGATCGACGGCAAACCGCAACAATACCGGCTGCGTCAAATCCCGGAAGTCAGCGGTGCGATCATCGTGATGGACCCCTATACCGGACGCGTGTCCGCCATGGTCGGCGGATTTTCCTTCGACCAGTCCGAGTTCAATCGTGCGACCCAGGCCATGCGTCAGCCGGGGTCTTCGTTCAAGCCCTTCGTCTATGCGACGGCGCTCGACAATGGCTATACGCCGTCCTCGATCATTCTCGACGCTCCGATCGAAATCGATCAAGGGCCGGGGCTTGGGGTATGGCGGCCGGAAAATTTCGAGGGCACGTCTAGTGGTCCGCATACCTTGCGCTACGGGGTCGAACATTCGATCAACCAGATGACCGTGCGGCTCGCCCGGGATGTCGGCATGCCGCTCATCGCCGAATATGCGAAGCGCTTCGGCATCTATGACGATCTGCCGCCCTATCTCGCGAATTCGCTCGGCGCCGGTGAAACAACCTTGATGCGTCTGACCACTGCCTATTCGATGCTCGCCAATGGCGGCAAGCGAATCAAGGAAACCTTGATCGATCGTATCCAGGACCGTTGGGGCCATACGATCTACCGGCATGACGAGCGAATCTGCGAAGGCTGCGACGCGCCGGTCTGGCAAAATCAAGATGAGCCCAAACTCATCGACAAACGGGAGCAAGTTCTCGATCCGCTCACCGCCTATCAGATCACCTCGATCATGGAAGGCGTCATCCAGCGCGGCACCGGTCAGGCCATCAAGGAGCTCGGCAAGCACCTTGCCGGCAAGACGGGGACGACCAATGATGCCAAGGACCTCTGGTTCATCGGTTATTCGCCCGATCTCACGGTCGGCGTCTTCATGGGATACGATCAGCCGCGCTCGCTCGGCGATTCGGCACAGGCGGCGCATTACACGGCGCCGATCTTCCGCGACTTCATGAAAATGGCGCTCGCCGGCAAGCCCGACATTCCCTTCCGGGCCCCCCCGGGCATCAAGCTGATCTGGGTCAATGCGAAGACGGGCATGCGGACGAGCGCGAGTACGCCAGGCGCCATTCAAGAGGCGTTCAAGCCAGGCACCGCGCCACCGGATTCCTATGCCGCCGAAGACGCGACGCCGCGCGCACAAACCGTTGATCACGACACCGACCGCCTGGTCGGTACTGGGACCGGCGGCCTCTATTAGAAAATGAGGAAAGGCTTGGAAGGCTCGGGCACCTTGTGCCCTATGTCATTTGCCGCCTCGACCCACACAGCGATCGCGCCTTGACGTTGGCGAGCGCGGCTTCCGGGGTTTCGCCCTCGCTCATGCAGGCAGGAAGATCCGGGACAAAGGCGACAAAGCCGCCGCCGTCCCCTTCGGAAAGCGGTTCGATAGTCCCCGGATAGCGGAGGTCATGGCTTTGCCTTACGGCATCGAGGAAGGCGGCAAGCTTGCGGATGTATAAAAGCTTGACCGGCCGGTTGAAAGGGATCGTGATAAGCGACGAGGGAATCGGGCGCGACCGTTTGGCTAGCGGCCGGATATGGGAGGAACGATAATGGCTTTGAACAGTAGAACCAGGCTGGGAATTATCATCGCGGTTGCGGTTATTGCCGCGCTCACATCCAATTTGCTTGCCGTGCCATTTTTCATGCTCGCGGCGTTCTTAATAGCTTGGGGCCAAGCACCTGAGCGCACGGAGGCCTTTGTTAAGGATTTCCCCTACGGCGATTCTCTCCTCAAGGTATTGACTAAATTGACGTGATGCTCTCTAGCCGTTGAAGTGCCACCCAGCCGCTGGATTGGCGCGCATCTTTCGAGCCGGTCGCTCACGTGGCCGATTCGAGAGCGGCGTGATTTGACGATCAATGAGAGCGTGCGGACAGGGTCGCATCTTGGCCTGTCGAAGCTTGGGGGCTAATGCGCAGGAACGGGTTGGGAAGGCCGCTGACGGCTTTCGTGATCGTAAGCTCGATTGAAGAGACCTTCTTTGCAAGGTCTGGCGAGACCTGGATGCGATAAAAGCTCATTGCATCAGGCGCTAGAACAATTCGCAGTCGCCCCACGCGGTGGCGCATGAATCCTTTTCTTCGTTGGTGAACCCCAGCCGCGAAGACAAATCCGCCAGTGTGACGCTTTGCGCGGCGGCCCCCGCATCCACAAGCCATTGGCGCGGCACCCCCTGCGCCAAAGCCGCCAAGAAATCGGCGAGGCCGGTCACTTTTTGCCCGATATGGTCGAAGCTTTGCATCTGATGAAGGATGTTCGCGTCGCGGCTTGCGGCCTCATGAAGCTGCGGACCGATCTGCCTTTGGAGATGCTCTAAAAGCCAAGCAAGCTGCACCAATTCATGCCCCGCGCGGCTCAGCACATCGGCGACCGGAATGCACGGAGGATTAAGCTCATTGTCCAAAGGGTTCTCAATCGGTTGGCGCACGGCTATCGAGGATGGGAGTGGAGCATCGAAATGTTCCAGCATTCCGAAACAGCCATGTCTAAAAGAATTCGACAGCGCCGTCGCCCAAGGGCACGCGGGCCAACACGGCGGTTGGCGGCGGCGGAATTTGATCGGCATTGATTAAAATTTGGCGGGCGCGGCCCGAGCCCGGCCAATATTGAATCCGCCGCCCCTGCTCACCGCGCAGGCTGCCGCCGACGATTCGAATCCCTTCATGTTGAAGAAAATGTTCGGCGAAGGCCGCGTTGCGGGCGCCAATATCGGCAAGGCCTTCCATGGTTCTTGCGCCACCGAACAGTTTTGCCTCGAGCCGGTCGCGCCGCGCTCCTTGACGCAGGAGTCCGTTGACCAAAAGCTCCATCAGATGCACCCCGTAGCGTTCCGCATCCTGCGGGGAGCTTGCGCCAAGATTTCCGACCTCGCCAGGCAGCAAGAAATGGTTCATCCCGCCAATCTCCAGACCGGGATCGCGCATGCAAGCCGCGACACAGGAACCAAGAAGCGTGGTCAGCATGACGCCTGCCTCACTGGTGACATGACATTCACCTTGGACGATATGGATCCGTCGTCCACCCTCGGAAGGCGGCGTCGGCAAAACGATGTTCCGGCGGGAGGCGATCCTCATTATTTCAACTTTCCGACAACGGCTTCGATTTTCGCCTTCAGAACCGGCATCGTGAATGGCTTGGCGATCACGTTGTTTACGCCGAGCTTCGCGGCGCGCTCGATCAGCTCCTTGTCGCTCTTCCCTGTTAGGAGAATAAAGCCAATTTTCTGAGTCGGGGGATAGGTGCGCAGCGCACGCAGAAAGCCGAGCCCATCGAGCTTCGGCATATTGAAATCCGAAATCACCAGATGCGCGGGCTTTGTCTTCATCAAATTGAGCCCTTCCTCGCCATTCGAGGCCATCTCAATGTCGGACACGCCGAGATCCTGCAGGCCGCCGCGAATGAGAAGACGGCTGGTGAGCTGATCATCGACGATGAGGACGCGCATGGATGACGCGAAAGGCATCGTTCTTCTCCTTCTGCTCCGATGAGCTGATCCGCAAAATTTCTGAAGCAATTCTGTCGAGCGGCAGCTGCGTTTCGGCGCCGCCGCATTCAAATGCCGCCTTGGGCATTCCATAGATGAGGCAGGAGGCTTCATCCTGGGTGAGGGTCCTTGCACCGGCGCGGCGCATGGCGAGGAGCCCCTTGGCCCCATCGCGGCCCATCCCGGTGAGAATAACGCCAATGGCATTCGAGGCGGCGGCCTTGGCAACCGATGTCATCAACACGTCCACCGACGGGCGATGGCCATTGACCGGATCCCCTGCAACGAGCCTGCAGCGGTGCGGCACGGTTGGTGAAAGGACCAAATGAGTTGCTCCTCCCGGGGCGAGGTAGATCCGGCCTGGCAGGAGCGGCGCTCCGTCCTGAGCTTCGCTGACCTTTGGCCGGCAGCGGCGATCCAAGCGCTCGGCAAAGCTTTTCGTGAAGACTGGAGGCATATGCTGGGTGATCAGGGTTGGCGGGCAGTTTTCGGGAAAGTTGGATAAAATCGCGGTAATCGCCTCGACTCCGCCGGTCGACGCTCCGATCGCCAGCAGGCGCCCGTCCGGGCAATAGTCGGCGGCAATGGGCAAGGATGTTTGACAGGGTTCGGCGCATCGCGCCCGGCGAGCCGCAAACTGCGCAAGTGGCCCGGCCGCCGCCAGGACCTTGCCGATCAAGGCCTGAGCGAAGACCTCGCTCTCCCCCGGCCCTGGTTTGGCGATGCAGTCGAAAGCCCCGATTTCGAGCGCCGTGATCGCCGCTGCGGCGCCGCTGGCGGTTTCGCTCGACACCATGATCACGGGAGTTGGGCGCAACCGCATGATCTTGTCGAGAAACTCAAGGCCGTTCATTTTCGGCATCTCGACATCAAGCGTGATCACGTCCGGATTCAACGCTTTGATCGCCGCGCGCGCTTCATGAGCGTCACCGGCTTCTCCCGCGACCACAATCGCGGGATCGCGAAGAAGCAATTCCCGGATCAGGCCGCGCATGGTTGCCGAATCATCGACGATGAGCACGCGGACCGGTTTCATGCGCCTCTCCCTTGCCGCAGGCGATAGATCGTGGCGCCCTCCGCCTGAAACACTTTCGCGGCGGCACCGGTGATTCGCTCGGAATGACCAACATAGATGACCCCGTCAGGCGACAGCTTCGGCGCGAAGCGGCTCCAGAGCTGCTCCTGAGCAGGCTCGTCGAAATAGATCGCCGCGTTGCGGCAGAAGATCGCCTGGAAATGGCCCTTCATCGGCCAGGGTCCGAACAAATTGAGCTCGCGGAAAACGACAAGCTCGCGCAACCCGGCGGCGGCCTCCACGGTTGCCGCCACGTGATCCAGCCGGCCGTTCCTCACCGGGGCGAACCATCGGGCGCGCAGTTTAACTGGCACGGGAGCAACATCATCCTCGGTGTAAGTCCCCCGCCGCCCAGCCGCGAGCATATTGGGATCGATATCGGTCGCGAGAACCTTGATGTCGTATTTGCCGGCATCCGGCATGACCGAGAGCAAGGTGAGGGCAATCGAGTAAGGCTCCTGCCCGCTCGAACAGGCCGATGACCAAAAGCGGAGCCGTCCGCCGCGGCGCGCAGCCTCGATGAGAGGCGGTAGAATCTTCCGTTCAAGATGGTCGAAATGATGCGGCTCGCGAAAAAAGCGGGTGACATTGGTGGTCAGGGCCGCCAGCATTTTCTGACGCTCGTCCAGGCCCTCGCTGGTGGCAACAAGCCGGCAATACTCGTGGAAATTCGCCAGCCCGAGGGCGCGCAATCGCTTGGCCAGCCGTGAATAGACAAGTGCCGCCTTGGACTCCGGCAAATGAATCCCCGCGTCCGCGTGAATCATCGCGGCGATGTCACGGAAGTCCCTGTCCGTCAGCAGGAACTCGCCGGGCACGAGCCCGCCACCCGTCCCGCTCGCCTGCATAGGGGAGCAAACGCCGCTCATGCCGCGTCCTGTTCGCTGACGGGCAGCACCTGGTCGAGTGCGATCAAGCTGATCATGCGCTGGTCGACGGCAAGGACACCTCGCACGAAGGTCTTCGCCATGTCCGAAGCAACATCGGGCGTCGGCTGGATGAGATCGTCGGACACCGTCAGAATGTCGGAAACCGCATCGACGAGAAGACCGATGGTCTGGGCGCCGATCTGCGCCACGATGATCACGTGGCGGGCGGAAGCCTCGGCCGCCGGAAATCCCAATCTCGCGGCAAGATCGACGATCGGCAGCACCGTGCCTCGCAGATTGACGACCCCGCGAACGAAGCTTGGAGATTTCGGCAGCGCCGTCGCCTGCGTCCAACCCCGGATTTCGCGCACCGACATAATATCGACGCAGAACTCCTGGGTTCCCATGCGGAAGGCGATCAGTTCACGCGCCTGAGAAAAATCGGTCCGGCGCTGGCCTTGCGTGTTGTCGATCTCGGTCATGTGTTTAGCCTGCTGTTGCGTAAAGGGGTTCGAAACCCGTGGCCGCGGCAAGCGAGCCGGAGACCACGGCATCAACGTCGAGAATTAAGGCGACACGTCCATCGCCAAGAATGGTCGCCGCGGCAATACCGTGAACATGCTGATAATTGGCTTCGAGGCTTTTGATGACGACTTGACGCTGGCCCAAAATCGCATCGACCAGCAGGGCGCTTCGCATATGTCCCTCGGACTCGACGAGGAGCGCGACGCTTTTGCATGGGTCGGCATATTCACTGCGGTAATCGAGCTCGCGGCCGACATCGATCAGCGGAATGAATTGATCGCGGATTGCGATCACTCTTGCGGCGCCGCCGAACCCATGCACCGTCGCTGGCTTTGGCTGCAACGTCTCGATGATGGCGGTCAATGGAACCACCAAAGTCTCGCTCGCGACGGTCACCACCATTCCGTCGAGCACCGCAAGAGTGAGCGGCAGGCTCATGGTGAAGGTCGATCCCTGCCGCGGCTTTGAGCGAATCGAAATCCGGCCGCCGAGCGCTTGGATGGACCGCCGCACGACGTCCATGCCAACCCCGCGCCCGGAGATGTCCGAAACGGTCGAGGCCGTCGAGAAGCCAGGCAGAAAAATCAGATTATCGACCTCTTCGTCGGAAAGCGACGCATCGGCCGCGATAAGACCCTTCGCCGCGGCCAGTGTCTTGACTCGGGCGCGGTCGATTCCCGCGCCATCGTCGGCAATCTCGATGACGATGCGGCCGGACCGGTGCAAAGCCGAGAGATGGACGAGGCCTTCCTCCGGCTTGCCCGCCGCCGCCCGCTGCTCGGGGGATTCAAGGCCATGATCGATGGCGTTGCGGATCATATGGGTCAGCGGATCGGCCAAACGCTCGATCACCGTCTTATCAACTTCGGTGTTTTCCCCTTCGGTCGTGAGACGGACCGACTTGCCGGTCATCGCCGCGACCTCCCGCACCAGCCGAGGCATACGCTGGAACACCGATTTGACGGGCTGCGCGCGGATCGCCATCACGCTGTCTTGGATTTCCCTCGTCAATTGCTCCAACTCGTCGAGGCCGTTCGCCACACCCGATGCACGGGCGAGCCCGGCTTCCAGCATCCGTTGCGTCAGCATGGCCTGGTTGATCACCAGTTCGCCGACGAGATTGATCAAGCGATCAACGCGATCGAGATCGACACGAATCGTGGCCTGCGGCGAGGTGCTGGCTTCCGGCTTGCCTCCCACGGAATTGCTTAAAGCTGGCACAACGCTCGCGGCCTGCGCGGCACGCGGCTCAATGGGGGCTCCCGTGGCGTTTGGCGGCGCCGGTGGCGCGGCGAGCTTCGCTTCGACGGTGGCCTGCATTTTTTCGATGAAATCATCCAAGACCGCGTCATTGAACTCCGGCGCCGCATCGGCCCGCGTGACATCGAGCTCGCAATCCCATTCGACGAACTCGAACACATTGCGGATAGCGGTTTCATCTTGGACGGTCCGCAGCTCTATCGTCCAACTGAGATAGCTGCCTTCCGGATCGAGTTCGTCCAGCATGGGCAGGCGGGAGACATCGCAGGTGACAGATGCTTCGCCAAGCCGGGCAAGCTCCCGCATCAAAAGCGCGGCCTCGTTGGCCTTGGCGTAGAGCTCGGGTTTGGGCGTGAAGCGGATGATGAAATGATGTTCGGCCGGCGCGGATTCTATTTCCAGATCATCAAACGAAATGGTCACCGGCTCGAATGCCAGGCCGTCCGTGTCATTGCTGAGGCTTTCGACGCCAGCGTCATCAAGTTCCTGGCGCTTGGCATCGGGATCGAGGGCGCGCAGCTCGGAGGCGATGGCGTCGCGCCGCTCCGCGTCGGTGCCGCTGCCATCGCGGGCCGCGCGCACGAGATCGGCGAGCATATCCGCCGCGCGCAGCATGGTTCTCAAGATTTCGCCGTTTGGCGCTAGCCGTCCAGCCCGCAAGTGATCGAGAACACTCTCGAAGACATGGGCAAAATGCACCAATTCATCGAGGTTGAAGGCACCAGCGCCGCCCTTGATCGAATGAACCGCCCGGAACACCGCGTTCACCGTCTCGGGATCCGTATCCCCGTCTTGAATAGCAAGGAGCCCGGTTTCCAGTTCGCCGAGCTGCTCCTCGCACTCCTGGAAGAACGTCTGCTTTATCGCTGCCATCGCATCCATGAAATCACACCATTGTTGTTCAGGCGGCGACCCGCCGGATTGCCTCGACGAGCTTGATGGGATCAAACGGCTTAATGATCCAGCCGGTGGCTCCGGCCCGGCGTGCCCGGTCCTTTTTCGTGGCATCGCTTTCGGTCGTCAGAACAAGAATGGGAACCGCACGATGACGGTTGTCGCCGCGCACCCCCTCGATAAAGCCAAACCCGTCCATCCGGGGCATGTTGATGTCGGTGATAATGACATCCGGCGTTGCGTCTTGCAGAACTTCCAAGCCATGCATTCCATCCTCCGCCTGGACGACACGATAGCCAGCATTGGACAAGGCCAGCATCAACATGTCGCGCATGGTGCGCGAATCATCGACGGTCAATATGGTCTTGCTCATTGTGATTCGTCTTTCTGGATGAAGTCGGCGGCGGAAACACCGAGCCGCGCGAGACCCTCGATGAAATCGCCGGACAGATTGATGAATTCGAAGGAAACCCCGTCTTTCTTCCAGCTCTGGGCAGCGGAAAGAAGCACCTGCAGACATTGCCCGCCCAGCCGCTGGACCTGCGCGCCATCGACCTGAAGAGGCCTGCCCCGCAAAGCAAGAAACTCGGCGGCAAGAGGCGCTGCGAATTTGAGATCGAGAACCTCGGGCAGTTCCATCAGGCCCGGCGGCGGCGTGTCTGATTGAAGCGCGGCCGCCATTAAAATTCCTCCCAGCTTTCGTCTTGGCTATCCTGAGCCATGACAGGCTCCGGTTTGCGAAGCGCACCGCCGCCGCGCGGTTGCCCGAAACGCGCTTTCAAAGGCGCGCGGGCGGCCGCCGGGCGGCCCGGTTTTTGGTCCGCCCGGCTTTTCTCGGCCTCGGCGCGGCCGGTCTGGAAGATGCCTACAAGCTGGGCAAGCGAATCGCTTTCCTGATTAAGCATATGCGCGGCGGCGGTGGTTTCCTCGACCATCGCGGCATTCTGCTGGGTCACTTGATCCATCTGGTTTAAGGCCGTGTTGACTTGATGAAGCGCACTTGCCTGTTCCTGGGCGCTCCCCGCTATGCCCGAAACGACGGTATCGATTTCGGCGACTTGCGCGACAATCCGGCCGAGCGCCTTGCCGGTCGCGCCGACGAGATCAACCCCTTGCGCGACCTGAGCCGCCGACGCCGAAATCAGGCCCTTGATCTCTTTGGCGGCCTCGGCCGAGCGCTGTGCCAGCGCCCGCACCTCGGAAGCAACGACCGCGAAGCCGCGCCCGGCATCCCCGGCCCTTGCCGCCTCGACGCCCGCATTCAGAGCAAGCAGATTGGTTTGAAACGCGATTTCGTCGATGACGCCGATGATCTGGCCGATCTGGCGTGACGATGTTTCGATACCGCCCATCGCGGTGATCGCCTGACGGACGACCTCGCCGCTTTCATCGGCATCCGATTTCGCGCTCGACACGACTTCCCGTGCGTGAATGGCGCCTTGCGCGGTATTCTTCACCGTCGCGGTGATCTCATCGAGCGTCGCGGCGGTCTCCTCGAGGCTTGCCGCCTGCTGTTCCGTGCGCCGCGAAAGATCATCCGCCGCGGAAGAAATTTCGCCGCTTCCCAAATGGATCGCATCGATGGTCGCCCGGAGGCTTTGCATTGTTTGCTGCAGCTTTTCGACCGCACTGTTGAAATCGGTGCGCAGCTTCTCGGTTTTCGGCGCGAACACCGTGCCAATGCGGTAGGCGAGGTCGCCATTCGCAAGCCTGGCGAGGCCGGAAGCGAGATGATCGATCGCAATCTGATCCTGATGCGCCGCTTCCTTCTCGCGCGCCAGGCGCTCTTCATCCTCTTTCTGCCAGATCTTGATGGCTTCCTCTTCCTCGGCTTTCTTTTGCAATTTTTTGATGGCCTCGTTCTTGAAGACTTCAACCGCCTCGGCCATGCGGCCGATTTCGTCCTTGCGGCCAACCCCGGGCACGGCGATCGCGACATCGCCGCCCGCCAACTTCTTCATGACAACGGTCATCTCCGAAACGGGCTGGGCGATGCTGCGTGTCAGCCACCAGGCGACGAGAACCGCGAGGAGAAGCGCGCTGAGACCGCCGCCAGCCGATGCCAGATTCTGAAGATAGAACAATTTTTCTTGCGTTTTCTCCGCATTCTCCGAGCTGAGGGCGACAGCCTCGCGGGCCTCCCCGGCTGCCTTCTGCAGCAAGGCAAAGATGTTTTGCGCGTGGTCCGATTTGGCGAGTTCTGCGGCTTGCGCCGAGGTTGGATTGTCGTGGGTCAAGCGGATGACGGGATCGCCAATGTCGCGCCGATACGCTGCCTCGGCGCTATCCACTTGGTCGATATGCGCCAGGATATCAGGATGCCCCGCCGCCTTCGCGCGCGCCGCGGCGATCCTATTCGCGAAGTCCATCGCCGCGCCATCATAGGCGCGCGGAGAGGCTTCCTGCCGGGCGATGATATAAAATTGGCTGGCGCGCGCTTCTTCGGCGGCGGCCTGCAAGGCGCGGTCAAGATCACCGATCGTCTTTGCATATGCCGTGTTCTCCATGGCGACGTGGTCGGCCGCCCTCAAAAGGCCGAAGAGCGTGGCGTTCATGACAGCCACTGCCACGAGTATGCAAGCAAAGCCAGCGGCGAGCTTGCGGCCGATCCCAACATTTGAAAGCGTCATGGCTCCCCACGAAAAAAGGTTTGCGGGCACCGGCCAGACCATGACCGGCCGTCCTCTGCGGTTCCCAAGGAAAGAGCATGACCCCGCACGCCGTCCGGCAATGCTGCACGCTCTGAATGAGGGACTGTTGTAGACAATAGGATTGAATAAATTCTCAACAACCAACTGTATTATGAATCAAGTTGGCAGTCAGAATGAGTTTATTCATTGTATAATTCTGGAATAAATTACATAAAATCCGACTTTAAGCGCTGACAAAGCTGAAAGAGCCATCGAAGCGTGCGGCGCCTCGCGCCAAACCGCTAAGCCCCGCCGTCCGTCATCAGCGACAGCAGGCCTTTGAGCAGCGCGAGCGGCTCCGGCGGGCAGCCAGGGATGTGCAGATCCACGGGGATGACTGCCGACACCCCGCCGGCGCAGGCGTAACCCCCAGCGAAAATGCCGCCATCCAAAGCGCAACTGCCAACCGCGACCACCCATTTCGGCGCCGGCGTTGCCGTGTAGGTGCGCAACAGCGCCTCGCGCATATTTTTGGTGACCGGCCCGGTGACAAGCAAAACATCGGCATGGCGGGGCGAGGCCACAAACCGCAGACCCAATCGTTCAAGATCGTAAAAGGCATTGCCGAGGGCATGGATTTCGAGTTCACAGCCATTGCAGGAGCCTGGATCGATCTCGCGAATGGAGAGACCGCGTCCAAGCCGCGCGCGGGCGGCCGAATCAAGGGTCCGGGCGAGCGCCGCGACCTCGGGATCGTTCGCCAGAGGCGCCGGTTCGGTGAGCGGTCTCCCAACCAGGCTCTTGAACAAAATCTTGCGCATGGCGTCAGGCCTTATCCGTTTGCTCACGCATGAGCGATCGAGAGGGATCGGTTCATGGTCTAGAGATCGTGCCCCGAATAAGAGCAGTTGAAGGATTTGTTGCAGAGAGGAAAGTCGGCGACGATGTTGTTCTCGATCGCCGCCTCGAGCACGGGCCACTGAAACCAGGAGGGGTCGCGCAGATGGCAGCGCTCGATCTGCGCCTTCGCGTCAAGCCGCACCCACGCGAGAACATCGCCGCGAAATCCCTCGACCAAGGCCAGCCCCTCGCAAGCCTTGCCCGTGCCGGCGACCGGGACACGGATCGCGCCTTGCACAGGCATGCGGGCAAGAATTTGTTCGACGAGGGCCAGGCTCTGCTCCACCTCGCGGATGCGGATCCAGAGTCGCGCATTGACATCGCCATCGGCCAGCACAGGCACGTCATAATTGAACAGCAATGCCT
>DATJLX010000102.1:0-5271 GCA_035509135.1 Methylocella sp. | reverse complement strand
AAAATCGACCGTCCTTGGAGTCTTGCGTCACCATAAGATCCGTGATCCGGCGGCAAAAATGCGCAAAGTCTATGCACACAGGGTAAGACGATGGTGCCAATGAAAAACCTGCCAGAATGGCGGGGGGTCTGACGGGAATTGTGGCCGCATCATCTTACGCGGTCGCACCGCAAGCATTGACCGGTCGTGGAAAGCAATCCTAGCCAAAAAGGACGGGCAACAAGTAGTGCACTCCATGCTAGAAGCAGTGCGGAGGCTGTTGGAGTCGCCAATATTGGGGAATTGCACAAGCCCGTCATCGGGGCGGTGTTCAGGTCCAGTCGCCGCGGAGCTGTTGTGAGATTTCCAAATGATTGTCGGCGACAGGTAGCAAGCTGATACCTTCGGCAGCGCGAATGTTTTCGTCTCAGAACAGTTGATGAGAGGATTGGATGTTGTCTACGACGGACAAACGCGAGCATAGCGCCAGCAAAAGTGTACAGAATCTTGCTTCTCTTATTAAAGAAGGGATTTTCAAAGACGGCGACGCTCCTCTCATCTTCTGGTCCGAGGCGGGTATAAACGGTATTACAGCCGGTGAAATCTGGCAGCGGGCCGGGAGGCTCGCGGCAGGTCTTAGGACGCGGGGACTGAACAAAGGCGATCGGATTGCAATCCAGGTTCCTAACAGCCTCGATGGTCTTACGGCCTTTCTTGCCTGTACCCGGCTAGGTCTTGTAATCGTGCCGCTAGTCATGAGCTATGGCGCCCATGAACTGGATTTCATTGTCGGGCAGTCCGGTTCAAAGGCTCTTATCACACCGGGCACAATCAAGGGAATTGATGCCGCCCAGCGCATTGCCTCTCTCAAAGGTGGGGAAGCGCTGCACACCATCATCTTGATCGGTGGCGAACAGAGCGAAGAGCCTCGTGCTGTTTCGTTCGACGATCTCCTGAATACAGCAAGATTTGCACCCGACGACCCCGACATCCCGCTCAACGAAATCTTCGTTGTCATCTATACCTCTGGAACGACCGGCGGCGAACCCAAGGGCGCCATCCATACGCACGAAACTTTTGGCCGCGAGCTTGTCTGCGGAGCGGATGTCTGGATCCCACAGGGCGAGCAACGAGCGCCGCTCGTTATTTTTCCGCCGGGTCACATCGCCGGGGTTGCCTATTCGCTCATGCCCATCATCGACGGGTCTGGTGCTGTCTACATGGAAAGCTGGTCCCCAGAGGCGGCCGCTCGTCTGATCGAGCATCATTCGCTGGCCTGGACCTTTGGCACACCTTTTCATCTGACCACGCTCCTTGAGGCAGCGACCACCGGGCAATTGAAAAGCCTCAGAATGTTCGGATGCGGAGGAGCCAGCGTACCGCCTACCCTCATCGAGCGCGCCGATGCCGAGGGAATTGCGGCATTCCGCGCCTATGGCAGCACCGAACACCCATCCATCTCATCAGGCCGCCACGATGATCCGCTGCGGGTCAGGGCCTATACCGATGGCCGGCCGATGCCGGGCGTTACGGTTCGCATTATCGATGATCAGGGGCGTCCATGCGGAACGGGAGAAGTCGGCGAGATCACCACCCGCGGGCCGGATCTCTTCTGTGGATATCTCGACGGCAGCCGCAATGCGGGCGCATTGGTGGACGGCTGGTATTTTACCGGGGACCTGGGCCGGATCGATCAGGACGGGGCGCTGACCATCGTCGATCGTAAGAAGGACATCGTGATCCGCGGCGGAGAAAACATTTCGTCGAAAGAGGTCGAAGACATCATCTTGCAGATGCCCGATGTGTTGGCAGTGGCAGTCGTCGGCTGGCCTGATCCTCAATATGGCGAACGCGTGGCTGCCTTTGTCCAGACGAAGGAGGGCACGACCGTCGGCTTGGATAAAATCTCAGCTCATTTCCGCTCGCTGCAAGTTGCGCGTCACAAAACGCCGGAACGCGTGATTGCGACAGATGAGTTCGAGCGCTCAGCGGCAGGAAAAATCCTCAAAGTGCCGTTGCGTGCACGTGCAGCCCAGCTTTCTGCCCAAGAAGCGTGAGTCCGCGAAATTGAACTCCGCTCTGGGGTCAGAGAGGATATTTATGGAAAAGAAGGGAAAAGTCGCCATCATCGGCGCTGGTTTGATCGGTTTGGGCTGGGCACGCCGATGCCTGAAGAGCGGGCGTGAGGTCGCTATTTGGGACCCAAAGTCCGATCGTGAAAACATTGAGGGTGCTCTCAGCCTGTCGAGTTGGACCCTGCATGACTCTCTTGGTGATGCTGTCGAGGGAGCAGTCTTTGTCCAAGAGAGCGCCCCCGAGAGGATTGAGCTGAAGCATCAACTTTATGCGGACCTCGCCCCATGGATTGGCGACGACGTCGTGGTAGCCTCTTCCACATCGACCTTTATGCCGTCGGATCTGCAGAAGGGTGTGAACATTGCTGGACGGTTGCTGGTAGGGCACCCCTTCAACCCGCCCGATGTCCTTCCTCTTGTTGAAATTGTCCCAGGGCCGGCGACCGATCCGGACGCGATTGCAGTTGCGTCGAATTTCTACGCTTCACTTGGCCAACGGCCGATCGTTTTGCATCGCGAGCGGCCCGGGCATTTGGCGAACCGCTTGCAAGCGGCCGTCCTGCGGGAGGCTTTCGATGCGGTCGCCTCCGGCCAGGCCAGCGTTCGGGATGTCGACATCGCCATTACATCATCGCTTGGCCCTCGCTGGGCGATCCAGGGACCTTTTGCCTCCATCCATCTCAACGGCGGTGTGGGAGGCATCGCACATTATCTTGACCATCTTGGACCAGCGTTCGAAGCTCTATGGCGCGACGCGACAATTCCCACGGTGGACAGTGCATTGCGTCTGAAACTGATCGAAGCAGCCAGAACGCTGATAAGCACCGAGAATTACGAGGCGGCTGTCAATATCCGAAATCAAGCGCTTTTGGCTGTTCTCAGCACAGCTGCTCGGTTTGACTTCGAAGACCGGGATAGGGTCAGCGAGCCGCCAAGCTCGGATCGCGCAGCGCACGACGCGTAGTTGAGCCACAGATCGGAACTCGAAGGACTGTCATGGCACCGGTTCTAAAGGGTTATTGTGATGAGCTTTTTTCGGAAGTCAGAAGGGCGTTCGAAGACAATTTCACTCGCCATGCGGAGATTGGCGCCTCTCTGACTATTTATCATCGGGGTAGCGTTGCAGTGGATCTTTGGGGCGGAACAATCCCGTCTACTGGTCAAGAGTGGAACCGTGACACGCTTGTCAACGTCTTCTCGGTGACCAAAGGGATGTCGGCCATCTGTCTCCACATGCTGGTTGATCGCGGGCAGATCGAACTCGAAGCGCCTGTCGCTCGCTACTGGCCCGAATTTGGTTGCAACGGAAAAGAGGCGATCTCGGTAGCGATGGCGATGAGCCACCAGGCCGGGATTCCTTTTTGGCAGACGCCCATCCCGACCAACGGCTTGCTCGACTGGGAGTTGGCGACGTCCACCATCGCGCTTGCGACTCCGGTCTGGGAGCCAGGTACGTCCCATGGCTACCACGCGATTTCCGTGGGCTTCATTTGGGGCGAGATCGTACGCCGGGTGACCGGGCAATCGATCGGTGCCTTTTTCCGCGAGCAGGTCGCCGGTCCCCTCGGCGCCGATACCTGGATAGGATTGCCCGAGGCGGAAGAGCATAGGGTCGCGCCGCTTCAATTGGCCGAGGAGCACCCTAATTCGGCGATGTTCGCAAAAATTGTGGCCGAGCCGGATTGGTTCGGCGGCCGCGTGGTGGACAATAGCGGGGACCTGTTCAATCCCGCTGTCATCGGTGGCCGTGCCTTCCGCGCGGCGGAGCTTCCCGCTGTTGGCGGGTTGGCCAGTGCGGCAGGTGTAGCGCGGCTTTTTGCCCCCCTGGCACTTGACGGCGCCATCGAGGGTGTCCGACTGGTCGGGCCCTCGGCGCTCCCGAACATGCGGGCAACGCGGACGGCGTCCGATTGCGACTTGCTGTTTCGCATACCGACCGCTTTCACCTGCGGCTTTTCAAAAACATGGGGCCGGCGTGCCGACGGCGCTGGCAATCACTCGATCCTTGGAGAACACGCGTTCGGTGCCCCCGGCATGGGTGGCAGCATCGGCTATGCCGATCCTGACGCCCAGTTGGCCTTTGGCTACGTCATGAGTCGGCATGGACCGGGCGTAGCCCTCAACGAACGCGGACAAGCTTTGGTGGATGCCGCCTATCGTTCAATAGGCTATGCGAGCGACGCTCCGGGCTTCTGGGTTCGTCCCTGACACCCAGCCCGACACGGCGCTCATAGCCTCCCCTACCCCCGGCGCTTCGGGCGAGGTTTGAGCGGGATTGCGCACTCGACAGGTGCGGCCGGAAGCGTGTGGCTCACAGCCCGGCGCGTACCCCGGCCAAGATGGTGGGGCGAGAATAGCAATGTCGCCGTATATCTTGGATATCTCGGCCTCGAACGGGTGCACTGCGAGGCATGAGGACCAACCCAATCAAGAATGCGCTAAGGAGGATCGACTCATGGATCAAGCCCCGCCAGAGGTGGCCAACAATGTCCTGGTGATTGGAGCCGGAATGGGCGGGCTACGGATGGTTTACGAGCTCCGCAAGCAGGGGTTTGAGGTTCAGGGCATCGAAGCTGGCTCTGATGTCGGCGGCACCTGGTATTGGAACACCTATCCTGGCGCCCGCACCGATACAGAGGCGTGGGGATATGGTTTCTTCTTCGACAAGGAACTTGCTACGGACTGGGGCTGGGACGACCGGTATCCGAACCAGGCCCAAATGCATAAATATCTCGAGCATGTCGCGACACGCTTTGACCTGCGAAGGAGCTTCGAATTCGGCCAGTTCGTGCAATCGGCGCGGTTCGACACCGACACCGGGAAATGGACCGTAGAAACGGACAAGGGGTGCATGTTCACCGCTACGTACCTTGTGACTGCCTGCGGCGTCCTGTCTTCGCCCGTCATGCCTGATATCAAGGGCCTCGATCAGTTTGAAGGTACGGCGATCCATTCCGCGCGATGGCCAAAGGAGGGCATCGATCTTGCCGGAAAGCGGGTGGCTATCATCGGTTCAGGCGCAACCGCCGTGCAGTTGCTTCCGGTACTTTCGCAGGTTGCCGGCCACGTCACTATGTTTCAGCGCACGCCAAATTATGTCATTCCGGCACGAAACAATCCTTTGGAGGATCAGGATCGTGAGCGCTTGCGCCATCGCTATGATGTTATGAAGGGCCAGATCCGTAATCATCCATTTGCCAGCACGTTCGACCTGAAT
>DATJLX010000101.1:0-8058 GCA_035509135.1 Methylocella sp. | reverse complement strand
CCGTGGCTCTACCGGCAAGCTGACCCGGTCATCGATCCGTTCACCACGGAACATGACTTTGAATGGCGTGTCGGCGTTGGCGTGGACATTCCTATCAAGGAACGTTTCGGGCTCGGCCTCCAGGTTCAATACCGCGTCCTCGATTCGAATATCCCCGGCAACACGGTCAAGGATTTCTCAGTCTCAATGGGCCCAACAGTCAGTTTTTGAGGATGTGTCATGCCATCGCTGAGGAACCCGCATCTCACAGGGAGCTTGGCCATCCTGCTTGCCGGCACCTCGCTTTCCACCCTGCCAACCTTTGCGCAGGAGGTCGGCACGGCGGCGGCCGTCAATACGCTATCACAAAGCACGCCGCCTGGTGGAGGAACCCGCGTTTTACAGATCGGCGCGCGGGTCGTGCACAATGAACGGATTCAGACATCAGCCAGCGGATCGGCCCAACTGCTCTTTCTTGACAAAACCACGGTGAGCGTTGGTCCGAACAGCACTCTTGTGATCGATAATTTTGTCTATGACCCGGCGACGAGCTCAGGCAAAATGCTGGCTACGCTCACCAAGGGCGCGCTGCGTTTTGTCGGCGGACAGCTCAGCCATCAAGGCGCTGTTACAGTCAACACACCTGTTGCCACGATTGGCATTCGCGGCGGAACCGCGACGATTGCTCACGGACGGGACGGAACCCGCTTGATCAATCATTTTGGTCAGCTCAGCAGCACCAACGGCAGCGGAACCACCGTCATTAGACGCCCGGGGTTTGCCATCACCGTGACGGATTGGAACAGTTCGCCGACGGAGCCCGAGCGGGTTACCCAGTCCGAGATCAATAAATACTTGGCGCTTTTGACGAGTAAACCTGGTCAAAAAGGCGGGGCTACAGCACTCCCCACGGATGCCCTTGTGGATGACTTTGGGATTGGACAATTCGGCTTTGGACCTGATTCCCAGCCTATCCAGCAGCAGACCACCAATGTCGAAAATGTCATCTTCAATTTGATCGTGCAAGGGACACAGAAGGCCACTACTCCGGTGGTTAGAACTCCCATTCCATTTTCACCACCATCTCCATCTCCGCCGCCGCCGCCGCCGCCTCCGCCACCGCCACCGCCACCCCCACCGTAGCAATAACCCTCTTCGCGCTGATGCGAGACGCTTACGGTCTACAATGGCCGATGCCTCCTTTATGACCTGGACGTCAGTCATTTGCTTGAGGTTGCGTCAATCAAATGCCACAGCGGATTACCGTGTGAGCCCGGCAGTGTTATTTCTGCGTGTTTTTCTTGCTATGCTCCATGCCCGGTGTGCGAAGATAGGCATTAGGACTTGCAACGCCTAAAGACGCGAATCAGCCGCCTTTATCTCCCGCTCGTAGCCGGATTTCTCATGGCTGCGCTGGTGGTGCGCATAGCCGATCCCTTCTTTGTGCAAGCGCTGCGACTGATAGCGTTCGACTCCTATCAACGTCTGGCGCCGCAGAGCTATGATCCCGATCTGCCGGTCCGCATCGTTGATATCGACCCGGAATCGATTGTCCGTTTCGGACAGTGGCCCTGGCCGCGAACCGTCATGCGCGACCTCGTTCTCCGCCTCACAAAGAACAATGCAGCCGCAATCGCATTTGATATTCTCTTCGCGGAAGCGGACCGCACCTCCCTTGAAGAAGTCGTAAAGAGGCTGCCTTTGGATCAAGCCCGCCGGCTGCAGGCAACAGCCGGCGTTCCAACCAATGATCGGCTTTTCGCGGAAGCGCTCAAGGCGGCACCGAGTGTCCTCTCCATCATTCTGACCGACGAAGCGAGTTCATTGGCGCTAGCTCCGAAAGCCGGCTTTGTATTTGCTGGCGATGACCCCAAACCCTTTCTGCGCGCCTATCCCGGTGCCGAGAACAACCTGCGGATACTGGACGATGCCGCACAAGGCATTGGCTCGATGAATTTGTTTCCCAATCGCGATGGAGTGGTGCGACAGGTTCCGCTGTTTTTCCGGCTTGGCAAGCAAATCGTCCCCTCACTCGCCGCCGAAGCTTTGCGGGTGGCGCAGGGTGCTTCCACCTATATTCTGAAATCATCAAATGCGAGTGGCGAGACGGCATTCGGACAGAAAACTGGACTTAATCGCGTCCGCATCGGCAGTATAGAGGTTGCCACTGATGCCATGGGTGCACTCACACTCAAGTTCCGCCAAAGCCATCCATCGGCCTTCATTCCGGCCTGGAAACTCCTGGCTGGGGAGGTCGACGAAAGCCAGATTGCGGGCAAGATCATTCTGGTTGGGACCAGCACGCCAGGTTTGCTTGATCTGCGGGCGACACCTCTCGACGCTGCTATACCTGGGGTCGAGATCCAGGCGCAGATCATTGAAAACATTCTCGCTGGACGCAGGCTCACACGTCCAGACTATGCTTTGGCAACCGAAGTATGCCTTGTCATAGCATTGGGATTGCTGATGGCGCTCACGATGGCGCGTCTTACCCCCGGCATCGCAGCTGGCCTTGGCGCACTCATGCCCGGAGCTCTGATTGCAGGCGGCTGGATCGCTTACCGCTATTGGGACCTGCTGTTTGATCCTGTCTATCCATCGCTGGTGCTGCTGCTGTTGACCGCCGGCATCACGTTTTACATTTACCGCCAGGTGGAGACGCAACGCGCCGAGGTCCGCAGCGCATTTCGCCGCTACCTGGCTCCTGAGGTGGTTGAGGAGATCATCGCCAGCCCGGCCAAACTGGCGCTCGGCGGCGAAGTCCGCGAACTCACCTTGATGTTTTGCGACGTGCGCGATTTCACTTCGATTTCAGAGGGGCTTACCGCAACCGAGCTTACCACCTTCATCAATGAGCTGATGACGCCTCTCAGCGATATTATCCTGCGGGAGCGTGGAACCATCGACAAATACATGGGCGACGCCATCATGGCGTTCTGGAATGCGCCACTTGACGTCAGCAACCATGCGCAGCGTGCTTGCCGCGCGGCTATCGAAATGGTCGGCAAAATGGCCGAACTTAACCGGGACTGGGAAGAGCAAGCCCGCGCGTCCGCGCGTCAATTCCGTCCTGTAAGGATCGGAATCGGAATCAACAGCGGTCATTGTTGCGTAGGGAATCTCGGCAGCCATCAGCGTTTCGACTACTCAGCCATTGGTGATGAGGTCAATGTCACGTCGCGGCTAGAAGGCCTGACGAAGATTTATGGGCTGCCTGCGGTTGCCGGCGAACTCACAATCAAACAATGCCCGGAAATCGCTGTCCTCGAGCTTGATTTCATCCGGGTTAAGGGCCGGACGCGGCCTACGCGGGTTTACGGGCTTGCCGATGTATTCAATCATAGCGCAGAGGGGATAGCGCGGCTGCGGCCTCTTCATGCGGAATTCCTGCAAGCCTATCGGGCACAAAAATGGGATGACGCGGACATGCTCATCGCCCAATGCCGCAAGGCCGGCGTCGAAAACCTCGAGACCTATTATGCAGTTTTCACCATTCGTATCAAGAATCTGCGCGGTGCGAAGCTCGATCCCGATTGGGATGGCGCCTATGTGATGACCGAGAAGTGACGGTAGGTTAATATTCATGTAGCTATGTGAAAACATGGAAGCCCACATTTCCGGGCAGCGGCGGCGGATCGGATTCCGTTGGACACCGTCGACGAGTCCTCCCTTACGGTAAGTCTGCCTGGCGAAATCTGAAGGTAATCGTCTCTCCACTCTCACATTCTGGACATTCGCAAAAAGCATTTCCACGCCGAATTGCGGTGCTCACGGACAATTTGTCAATTGCAGATCGTTTTGGTGCGGAATCGCACATCTAGAACGTCTTACCAATGATAAGAAGATCTCATCCTTTGCCAAAAAAGCCAGATGGTGCCACCCTGAGCCTCCAATCCTCGGCTATCTGCGAGATGTCAGCCGGACTTTCTCGACCCTGGCCGCGGCAGGGGAGAGCAGGAATGTTTGACTATGCGCTGCATGCCATGGAGCATTTTATCTCTGTTTTCACGAGAATGCATGGTGCCGTCCGTGACTATTTCTTCTATGTTGCCGAATTCACCGCGTGGGGCAAGACGCTGACGGCGATAGGCGGCGCCTATATGACGCGCATGATCCCATTGCGGGTCATGGCTATGCTCAATAATCTTTTCGGCATAACGACCGGCGTCGGCAATGGCAGCCTTGCCACTTTTATTGAACATGCCGTGAATCTTCCGCTCAATACCATACGATTGAGGGAGATGCGCCGTCTCATTGCAAGCGTTCGCCAGGCAAGCGAGACCGATTTGAAGATCGATTGGTTGAAGCCTTTTATGCATCTGCGCGCGCTGAAGATTGGAAGCCGGGTGTTTTCAGCGGGAGACAAAGCCACGGAGGCCTTCATACTCACCGCGGGCAGAATCGTCATACCCGAGAAGTCTGTCACACTTGAGCCAGGAGCCATCTTCGGCGAGATGGCACTTTTCTCGGCCGCCGGCTGCAGGACGGCTTCCGCCGTGTGCGCCAGTGACGTCAGACTGCTTGTCATTACCTATGAACAGTTTGAACAGCTGTATTTCCAAAATCCAGAATTTGGGTTCTATCTCGTTCGTCTCATTGTACGCCGCTACGAGATGCGTCATTCGGAATCGGCTGGTGCCGGCGTTGCGGCAACCGGCTGAGGATCAAGGCGCATTGCTGATGAATTCACCCTATCCTCGCACGGAAAACTGCCATCAGTCCGTTGCCTAGGAAATAGCGATGGAAAGGCTTTTGTCTGCTTTCCTAACTTTGCTGCCGCGAACACGGAATGAATACATGTCAGAACATATGAGACATTCTCACGGACAGGGGAACCGGGAAATCATAAAAAACTATTGGATGCCGCTTGAAGGGAGTCATAAAATCGGCGCATGGGAGGTGCTTGACGCCGGCTACAGCGAACATAACCGTGCCTATCATACTTGGGATCATATCGCTGTTTTGTTTGAAAAGCTGACGGCGTTTTCTGATCTGCCTGCCCGAACCGATATCATAGCCCTATCGATTTTCTGGCATGATGCGGTGTATAAAACACAGAATCAGGACGGCAGTCCGCTCCCTGATTATGAAAATGTTTGCGACAGCGCCGAACTGTTTCGCCAATACACTTTGTTGAAGCCATCCGACGCCGATGCCGTCCATGATATGATCATGGCAACCGCCAATCACATGCAGGCCAGGGCGGAGAAACAGTACTATCCCGGCTTTGCTGGCGATCTCGATCTCTTCTTGGATTTGGATTTGAGTTCGCTGGCCTCGTCATGGGAGGAATTCGCCGAAGATTTTGCCAAGATTCGATCTGAATTTTTCAGGGTTTCCGAGATCGATTTTTGTTCGAAGCAAATCGAAATTCTTGAGAATTTCGCGAAAGACGAAGTGCAACTCTATCGCCGAGCTGAGACTCGTGAAAAATGGCGTGAGGCCGCCAGAACCAATCTCAAGCGTTGCATCGCTGAACTGACCAATAGACTAGCCGAAATTTCTTCACCTTAGGGTCAAATCCAAACACTGCCACTGCCAAGCGATTGGAAACAGCCGAAAACCAACGATTCGCGCCTGCGGGACCACTTCACCATGGATCCCCGTCTCTCACACTGATCCGGCTTCCCTTGCGGAATCGGCAGACTCGTTTGGCTGCGTCTGCGCAAAATCCACAAGGGGAAACCGAGAATGAAATTTTGCCTCGCCTAGAAAGTGGCGATGACGTCGCCGCCGAAGGTGAATTGCGAGCTCTTGGTACCGACCCCGAAGCCGGGCGTGCCGGGGACGCCAAAGCCGCCGTTGCCGCCATCAAACGGCGTCGTGCCGTTCAAGGATGTGTCGTAGCGGACCTCCGGCCTGAAGGTGATCGACTTCAAAACCGGCGTCCCGTCTGGAATGGCCGGCGCGATATTGAGCCCCGCCGTCAGCTCCAGATAGGTCGTCGGGGCGGGCCCGGGGACCGCCGTGTTGGGAAAGCCAAATTCGGCGTTCACATAGTCGAAATTGCCGGGGAAAGCCGCGACAAAGAAATTGTTGTTGTCCCGCCAGACCTCGGCGCGTCCGACA
The DNA here is from genome assembly GCA_035509135.1 of Methylocella sp. Taxonomy (GTDB): domain Bacteria; phylum Pseudomonadota; class Alphaproteobacteria; order Rhizobiales; family Beijerinckiaceae; genus Methylocapsa. The sequence continues at coordinate 2,010 of DATJLX010000101.1, read as the reverse complement.
AGCTTCAGCCAATCATTGACCTTGTAGATGGCATATTGGGCGATGCCGTAGCCGCTCGGATGGAAGCCGCCAAACCCATCGATGCTGCCGAAGGTGCCATCGTCGCGAATATAGTTGGCGTCGGTGATCAAGGTGAAGGCGTCGGTGACTTTCCAGGTGGCCGTGATGTCGTTGAGAAAGCGCAGCGTGTTGTTCGGATTGCACAAGCACAGCGTGGCTTCAAGCGGCGTATCGGGATTTTCCGGCCCGATATGGGTGGTCGCGAGGATCGTGAGATTGCCGTCGAAGAGGTTCAGCCCGATGCCTCCCGCAAACGCCGCCCCGCCATTGTTGTCGCCCTGGCGGTTGCCGAAGGTCGTGTTCACGCCGGTGTCGACGCCCGCGTAAATATCGAGCAAGGGATCGACATGCGAGATTGTCATGATGCCGGTTTCCACGAGCGGGATGCCGAAATTGAAAATATAGGAATGCGAGTAGAGGTAATTGGTGGTCGGGTCGATCGTCTCGGCGCCTTCCAAAGTGACCCACTGCCCCGCTTTGATGTCGATGCCGCCCTTGAACAGCCAGGGCGTGTGGACGATGCCCCAAGCCTCGACGGGGGTGATCTGGCTCCAATCATTGATGATGTAATCGAGTTCGCCGAGATAATGGGTGTAGCGCGCGTCGGTGCCATACATCGCTTGCAGCTTGAAGCCGAAATCATAGTCGGTGGCTTTCGGATCAAGCGGCCGCTGGACGGTCAGAAGAATCTGATTGAGCAAGGGCTGGTTGGCCTTGTCGGTGAACAGATGGCCGAAGTTCAATCCGTCGGGCGGGCTTTCCGGATTGAACAGGATGCCGGCCTCCACCGAACCGCCGACGGTCAGCGTATCCCACCAATTGGCGGGAGCGGGCGGCGGCGTGGCGGTGAGATCGGCGGCGCCGGCCAAGCTGCCGGACAAGCCAAGGAAGGTGCCAGCGCAAAGGGCCGGCACCAGGATGGAGGAAAGCGCGCGAGGCATGAAATATCTCCGAAAGCAAAGCCATGGGTCACCCGCAGCCTGCTCCGCAAAATTATTTTTGCAATATCCGGAAGGGTTTTCCGGCGCATTCTTCCGCCACCCGATGCGCTTTTGCCACAGTTTGCGCATCCACGCGCCAAAAAAACCCCCGATGGTTAAGCCATTGGGATTGAATAACAATAGCACCCTACTATCGGAAAGGTGCTCGACCTTCCGGTTTGATCGGTCAGCTAGCAGCCACTCATTGGGCTTATTTGCCCAGAAAACCGCGCCACCCTCCGAAATGAGTGATCTCACGGGCGCCCTCAATCGCGTAGCTCTCACAAAGGGAAGGGCTTGCCTTCGAGATGCAGACCGGTAGTAACTCTGTTCAAGCGGGATTCAACCGGCCGCCGGCTCCGGCGCGGCCACAATTTTCTCCCGCGAGCGCCCCGTGCCGCAATTTGCGGCGGCGTGCATCGCCGCAGCCGGCACTGCCAAGGCGTCATCATGGAAGGGAGGCGCAACCAGCGTCACACCGAATGGCAGACCATCACTCCTAAACCCCGCCGGAACCGCGATGGCTGAGCACCCAAGGAAGTTCGCGAAATTGGTATAGGTGCCAAACCGGGCGTTCAGTGCCAGCGGATCGGCTTGCATGTCTTCGATCTTGTAAATCGTTGGTGAGGTGGGCAGCAACAAAAAGTCAGCCTTTGCCCATTCGGCAGCGGCGCTGCGGCTCAAACCCTTTAACCGGTGCATGGCGGCGAAGGCGTCAACGGCGCTGTGGCAATGCGCATTTTCAAGAAGAGTACGCACGGCTATGTTCAGATGGTTTGGATGTTTATCGGTAAAACCGCCAATCGCCGCAAGCCGTTCGGCGAGCCACGGGCCCTCGTAAAGAAGCGCCCCGATCTCCCGAAAGGGACGATAATCAATGGCGACGATTTCCGCGCCTAGCCCGCGCATGGTTTCAATTGCCTGAGCATAAAGCGCGGCGCTCTCCTCATCATGATAAAATTCACGATCG
>DATJLX010000100.1:0-5620 GCA_035509135.1 Methylocella sp. | reverse complement strand
CCTTCCATCTTGGCGTGCCTGATTCCGGCGCGGCCCAGCGCACAGAAAAAAACGAGGGGGCCGGCATGAAACCGTCCCAATCCGATTTGTTGCGCTTCCGCCTTGCCCGGCAAACGGGTTGCGACAAGATGGCTCAGGCCACGCTTGACCTCGCCTTTCCCCTGCGCGAAACAGAGCGTCAGTTTTTTTGCAACCATTTTCATCCGAGTCTATGCTTTCCCGTTGCTGAAAGCGATTCGCTTCAGCCCATTTTCCTGCCGCACAGCGAATCGAGCTTGGGATCTAATTTGGTTGAAAATGCACAGGCTTCCGCCGAGAATAGGCTCATGGTTCAGTGGAAAAATCCAAGCTGTTTCACGAAGCACCAGTGATGCCACATAAAGGAGAGGAGTGGGAGAGGCAGAGGAACCAGGTTTCAACTCCACCGGTTATTGAGCCCGAGGAAGCCTATTCATCAAGGACATGTTCATGACCACGGCTCTTAAGATTCTGATTGCCGACGATGACGCGGATTTACGCGCGGCCTTGGCCGAGCAACTCGCCTTGCACGAAGAATTCATGGCCGTCCAAACGGATTCGGCGGGGGGCGCGTTCGACGTGGTGCACGATCAGACTCCAGACCTCATCATCATGGACGTCGGCTTGCCCGACATGGACGGACGCGCGGCGGTCAGACTGTTGCGTCAGGAAGGCTTCAAAAATCCGATCATCATGCTGACGGGACATGATTCGGAACGCGACACGGTCGAAGGGTTCGACGCCGGGGCCAATGATTATGTCACGAAGCCATTCCGTTTCGCCGAGCTGCTCGCCCGGATCCGCGCTCATCTGCGCCAGCATGAATCGAGCGAGGAGGCGTTGTTCCGGATTGGCCCTTATACCTTCCAGCCGGGCGCCAAACATCTGATCGGCGAAAAAGGCAACAAGCTCCGCTTGACCGAAAAAGAAACCGCCATTCTGCGATTCCTCTATCGCGCCGGACAGTCGGTGATCTCCCGGGAAGTGCTGCTGCGCGAAGTCTGGGGCTATAATTCCAATGTTACGACCCACACACTGGAAACCCATATTTACCGGCTGCGCCAAAAGATCGAGCGCGATCCAGCAAAGGCGCAGCTTCTCGTCACCGCGGCAGGGGGGTATAAGTTGATCCCGTGATTGTCCGGTGAGCCTTTTCCGGCAAGACAGGGTTTGTGGCCGGGGGAAGCGCCAGCATGGGGTTGGAAGACGACGTCGGCAAACTCGCGCGCAATCCGACCTTTGCCGTGATCGAACCGGAAGCGCTGCGGCTGATTGCTTTTTCGGCCGACACGCTCATTCTGCGCGCGGGCGATGTGTTGTTCCGCCGGGACGAACTCTCCAATGGCGGTTACGTGGTGCTCACAGGCTCGATCGCGATGGATGCTTCGGACCACGGTGCCGCGACGGCGCGGATCGTCCGGCCGCCGGGGCTTATCGGGGATCGCGCGCTTTTGACCCAAACACGGCGGCCGGCGACCGCGATCGCGCGCGAACCCTCAACCGTTCTGCGGATTTCTCAGACGCTTTTCCATCGCGTCTTGCAGGAATTTCCGGCAAGCGCGGAACGGTTGCGGCAATCCATGAGCGCGAGGCTTGGTGAATTCCTCGGCGAGCTTAGTACGGTGCGGACCGCGTTTGGACCGGATACGCCGGACGATGCCCAATAAGCCGAATGATAGGGGTGGATCCGAAACAGATGGGGCTTTCGCCCGCGTGCTTGACTGGCGCCGCCGGTGCCGCGGGGCCTTTCAATACCGTTCGGCCTCTTGGACGAGACCTTGCCTGTAAATCGCCAGGACATTTTCGAGGAGCGCATCAAGTTGGTCTTCCGCCACCAAATCCGGCGGAAGCTGGCGGTCGGCGATCAGATGGGCGAGCCCATGGACCAGCGCCCAGGCGCCGATCGCGGCGGCGCGCCGCGCCGCTTCAGGCGCGACCGCGTCGATCGCCGCGCACAAGGTTTTGTAGCCGCGCTCAGCTGCGGTTTTCAGCTCTGGAAAGCCATCCTTATCAAGTTCCGGGCCGAACATCAGCAAATAGACCGCCGGCCGTGCCCGGGCAAAGGCGATATAGGCGATGCCCAGCGCGCGCAGGCGATCAAGCCCATTCTTGCCCTCGGCCGCCCGCTCCATTGCTTCCCCGAGCGCATCGAAACCATCGGCGGCGAGCGCCGCGAGAAGCGTCTCGCGGCTGTCGAAGTGCCGGTAGGGCGCCGCGTGCGAAACGCCCGCCACACGGGCCACCTCGCGCAAGCTCACTTGTGCGGGACCCCGCTTTTCGAGCAGGCTCAAGGCCGCCGCGAGCAAGGCGCGCCGCAGGTCGCCGTGATGGTAGGACGCCAGCGGAGCTTTGATCTTGGATGTTGACAATGGCAACATTCCTTTTTATGTTGACGCTGTCAACATTGCATCGGTGTGCATGGGTTTGCAAGAGCGCCGGGGAGAAAAGCGATGACAAGCACGGCCTATCTGACGGGTTTCAAGACACTCGACGCCGAAACACCCGGCATGGACCTCGCCTGGCAAGGCTCGCCCCCGCCCTGGCTGAACGGCGTTTTGCTGCGCAACGGCCCCGGCAAATTCGAGGCAGGCGCGACCGCCTATCGCCATTGGTTCGATGGGCTTGCCATGCTGCACCGCTTTGACTTCGCGCAAGGCAAGGTTCGTTATAATAACCGCTATCTGCGCAGTACCGACTATCATGATACCATCGCATTAAATGCCATTGCTCATGATGAGTTTGCAACGAATCGCACCGGACCGTTTTGGTCGAGGCTCCTTGCACGCCTCAAGAGTGAGGCAAGCGACAATTGCTTGGTGAATGTGGTCGCCTATGCCCCGAATGATGTGGTGGCGCTGACAGAGTCGCCCCGTTCGCTGCGCATCGATCCCAACACACTTGAAACGCTTGGACCGTTTGAATGGACCGACGGAATCAAATGCCAAATCACGACGGCGCATCCGCATTTCGACGCGGCTAGGCAGCTCATTTACAATTTCGAAATCAGCTTCGGCCGCAAGACTCTCTATCGCTTCACCCGCATGGCGCCGGGCTCGCATAGCCGCAGCGCCGTCACCGAGATCGAAACCTCAGAGCCCGCCTATACTCACAGTTTTGGGATGAGCGAGCGCTATTTGATCCTCGCCGAATTTCCGCTGGTGACAAAGCCGCTGCGGCTCTTATTCAGCAGCCGCCCCTATATCGAAACCTACCATTGGTCGCCCGACCGAGGGGTCCATTTCACCGTGATCGACAAGGACACCGGCGCAATCGTCCGGCGCGCGGAGGCGGACCCATGTTTTTCCTTCCATCACGTCAATGCCTATGAGGAGGATGGCGCGATCGTGCTCGACCTTGTCGCCTTTAAGGACGCGCGTATTATCGATGCACTTTATTTCGCCTCGCTCCGTGCCGGCAATGCCCTGCCGGAAGGTCTTTTGACACGCCTTACGATTCCGCTGGGGGAAGGCTATGTCACGCAAAAAGTTCTGTCCTCCCTGACCACGGAACTGCCGCGCATAAACTATCGCTCTCATGCCGGGCGCCGCCATCGCTATGTCTGGAGCGCGGGCGCGGCTGGCAGCGGCTTCCTCGACAGCCTCGTCAAGCAGGATCTCGATACCGCGAAGACTCTGACCTGGAGCGAGGCGGACAGTTTTCCCGGCGAGCCCGTATTCGTGCCCGCGCCCAACGCCGGGGCCGAGGATGAGGGCGTCCTGCTGTCGGTGGTGCTTGACGGCGATGGCGCGCGCTCCTTCCTTCTCGTTCTTGACGCCGCGACCTTGGAGGAACGCGCCCGGGCTTACGCGCCGCATGTCATTCCATTCGGCTTTCACGGCAATTATTTTACGGACGCCGCCTAGCGCCTCAACCGGGCAGGCCATCAGGATCGCCCCCATGAACGAACAACCGGACATTGCAACGAGCGCGTCCCGCGCTGATCTCACGATCGAGACGGTCTTCGCAACCCAGCGCAAGACCGCGATCGCGCTTCGCACCTCGACCGCCACGATGCGCATCGAAAAGCTGCGGAGGCTGGAGGCAGCGGTGCTGGCCCATCAGGGCACAATCATCCGCGCGCTGGCCGCCGATCTGCGCAAACCCGAAGCCGAGGCCGAGCTCTCCGAGATTCTTCCTGTAATTTCCGGCATCCGCCATGCCCGCCGGCATCTCTCCGCCTGGATGAAACCAAAACGGGTCCCGCCGACCCTGACGATGCTCGGGACCAAGGCGCGGATCCGGCATGAACCCAAAGGCATCTCACTCATCATCGCGCCTTGGAACTACCCCATCGGGCTCTTGCTCGGGCCGCTGACCTCGGCGATCGCGGCGGGCTGCCCGGCGATCGTCAAGCCGTCCGAAATGAGCCCCGCTTGCTCGGCCGCCATGACAAAGCTCATCCAAGAGACTTTCGCGCCCGAGGACATCGCCGTCTTCGAAGGCGATGCGGCGGTCTCAACCGCGCTGCTCGAACTTCCCTTCGATCATATCTTCTTCACCGGCAGCCCAGCGATCGGCAAAGTGGTCATGGCGGCGGCGGCCAAGCACCTTTCGGCCGTCACCCTCGAACTCGGCGGCAAGTCGCCGGTGATCGTCGATGAAAGCGCCAATCTGGCGAAGGCAGCGAAGAGCATCGCCTGGGCCAAATTCACCAATTGCGGCCAGACCTGCATCGCGCCGGACTATGCCTATGTCCATGAGAGCCTTTTGCCGCAATTCATCACGGCAATGAAGGAGGCGATTGCGGCCCTCTATGGCGATCCGGCGCAAAGCCCCGATTATTGCCGGATCATCAATGACCGCCATTTCGCGCGGATCGTGAAGCTCATCGATGACGCGGTGGATCATGGCGCCGCCATCGTGGCCGGGGGCGCGCGTGACGAAGCGCAAAAATTCATCGCGCCGGCGCTTTTGACCAGCGCCGGCGAGGATACCGCGATCCTGCGCGAAGAAATCTTTGGCCCGGTGCTACCGGTTCTTTCCTATCAGGATTTGGCCGCGCCGATCGCCGCGATCAATGCGCGGCCAAAACCGCTCGCGCTTTATATCTATGCGAAGGACCGTGCCCGGATCGAGCGCATTTTGCAGGAAACATCGGCCGGCGGCTCCTGCGTCAATGCGGCGAATATTCAATTCGTGCATGACAATCTGCCGTTTGGCGGCATCGGCCATTCAGGGCTCGGCAATGCGCATGGATTTTATGGCTTCCGCGCTTTCTCGCATGAGCGGGCGGTGCTCGAAGACAAATTCAGCATCGTCCCGATGCTGTTCCCGCCCTACACGCCACGCGTGAAACAGCTGATCCAATGGACGCTGCGGTTTTTGACGTGAGCTGATTCACTCAGCTTCTCCATTGGGACATCGTGCATCAACAATTCTTAGAAGATGGTTTGCCAGCATGATAATTTCTGCTGCCTCGTCTGGATCATCGAGGCCAACCTTTCGATGTGATTGGGCGTTCTTGTAGGCGCCGATCGCGCCAGCAAATAGATCGCTTAAGGCCTGTCGCTCCCCGGTCTCCGCCGTCGAATCCCTGAGCGGGCCAGTTTTGACATCAAACGCTTTGCGCATGAGCGGCGAGCCAATATCTTTTGCGGCGAAG
>DATJLX010000099.1:0-4323 GCA_035509135.1 Methylocella sp. | reverse complement strand
AGTGTGCCTGAGCGGGCCAGAAAGCCACCCCCGCGCCCAAGTGCGGCGCGGGGATGGGCCGCAAACCCGCCCTTCGGCCAATCCCAACGCCTCACCCTGGCTTGCGCTGCCTCGCGGCGCCTGTGCCGCTTTCTTCGCCAGGGATCCCTCCCCGCACACAGGTCTCGTTTCACGTGAAACATTTTTGTCCGATTGGGCTCTTAAATCGGACAAAACTGATGTTTAACCCATCATGGAGTTGGAACGCCGGCCGCTACCCTCGTAATGGGCCACTGCTGGAGTATAGGGCTCGTCACTCCGGTCATCATTGACGAACTGCGGCGGATACGCGGACCGTAGCCTGAGAAGCAGGCGCGTAGATCACCGAGTCATTGCGAGAGAACAGGTACACGCTGAAATCTTGCGCTCGCGGCACCCCGGCGGACATCCGTGATGTCGCGGCAGTCGCTCACGAGGGATCGAAGAATTCAACTTTTCCGTTGGGATCCCGGGCCGGACAGGGGATTTCCTTGAAGATCACTTCGGCCAAGGCTTTCAGACCGGTATTGGTGCGTAACGACAACCTATTCGGGTCGGTGGTCCAGCTTTGATAGGTAACAGTGCCGCGCGTTATGCCAATAATCGTGTATTTTTCCGAGTCTTTCTCGCCCCCCTTGGTTCTATAGCATTTCCCTACCTGTATATTCTCTTCCTTGATCGGCATAATGACTTCTCCGCAATAGGGCGTTCCGCGCATTATGGACGTGGAAAGCCTAAAATCAAGATCTCAGCGCCCGCTTCCGGTTCTCTCCCCGCCCCTCATGGCCGCTCAAATATCCTCCCGGAAACCGGCCAGTTTCATCAGGCTCTCAACTCTTGGTTTAGAAAGCGTTCAGGCGCTCACGAGATCGAGCCGCATCAGCGTTCTGGCGTCGAGCGTCAGGGTTGTCGCATCGAGAATTTCGGTGAGCTGGGCCGGGCTCGTCACGCTGACGATCGGGGCGGTGATGCCCGGCTGGTCCAGCAGCCAAGCGATGGCGATCTGCGCTGGAGTGGCATTGAAGCGCCGCGCGGCGCTGTCGAGCTCGTGCAAAATGTCAAGGCTGCGGGCGTCGAGAATCCGCGCGACCATGGCGCCGCGCGCCGCGCCTGCCGTATCGGCCATGGAGCGGTATTTGCCGGTGAGGAATCCTGCTTCGAGCCCCCGGAACGGGATGACACCCAGATCTTCCTTGAGACAGAGCGCGCGCAAATCGCCTTCATAAAAGGCGCGGGTGACGAGGTTGTAATGCGGCTGCAGGCAGCTGTAGAGCGGCAGCCCACAGGCGCGGGCGGTCCCCAGGGCTTCGGCGAGGCGCGGCGCCGAATAATTCGAGGCGCCGATCGCGCGCACTTTGCCGCTTTGGATGAGGCTTGCAAAGGCTTCGAGCGTTTCCTCGAACGGCACCGCAGTATCATCAAAATGAGCCTGATAAAGATCAATCCAGTCGCTTCCGAGCCGGCGCAAGGAATCCTCGGCCGAGCGGATGATGTGAGCCCTCGAAAGACCCTTGCCCACATTTTTCATATCACCCCCGACCTTGGTCGCGATCAGGACGTGATTGCGCTTGCCCGTCGCCTTCAGCCAATTCCCGATGATGATTTCCGATTCGCCGCCTTGATGGCCGGGCACCCAGGTCGAATAGGTATCGGCGGTATCAATCAGCGCGAAGCCGCGATCGGTGAACGCGTCGAGAATGGCGCATGAGGCGGCCTCGTCGGCCGTCCAGCCGAAGACATGACAGCCAAGCGCCAGGGGCGCGCAGCTCAGGCCGGACCGGCCAAGCTTACGATGCCGCATGGAAAGGCTCAAGAAACCGGGTCAAAGCGGCTTTTGCCTGCCTCCGCCGCATCCCCCGCACCAGACTAAAAACTGCTTGTGTCCTCTGGAGCGACACAGACGTGCATCCCGTCGAGGCTGGCGTCAAAGGTGATTTGGCAGGAGAGCCGCGATGTGATGCCGCGATGGCTTGCCGTCGAAAGCATGCGGCCTTCACCTTGTCCCATCGAAGCCATTGTCACGCCATCCGGCAATGTGATGTACACATGGCATGTCGCGCAGGCGCAACTGCCGCCGCATTGCGCAACCAGCTCCTCGATGCCCGCGCGGCGGATCAATTTCATCAGCGAGACGCCGTCTTTCCCGTTGATTTCGGTTTGCGCTCCGTTCCGGGTTTCAAGAGTAAATCGCGCCATTGATTCTCCGTCGAGGCCCGCAATGGCGCCTCGTGTGATAGGAAGACATCATCCCAAGTTCAGCGAAGGGAAATCCGGGCAGACCCGATGCCGGCTGTCCACCCGGCCCTCCCGGGCGATGCGGGCCGTGGCAAGGCCCGCCGACTGGGCGGCATCCAATTCGTCCTCATTGTCCGACAGAACCAGGATCGATCCGCCAGGCAGCGCCAAGCGTTCGCCGATGGCGCGGTAGGAGGCAGGCTCGATCTTCTGACCGATGGTGGTGTCGAAAAAGCCCTCGAACAAGTTTGTCAGATCCCCGTACGGCGTATGGCTGAGCAACAGTTTCTGCGCCAATTCTGAATTCGACGAATAAACAAAAAGCCGAAGGCCAGCGGCAGCCCAGCTTTTCAGACAATCGGCGACGTCGGGATAAAGCGCGCCCTTGAGCGAACCCGCCTCATAGCCTTCCTGCCAGATCAGGCCCTGGATAAACTTCAAGGGCGTCGCCTTGCGGTCCTGTTTCATCCAGCGCAGCAACAGGGCTTCTGCTTCCGCAAGCTTCAAATTAAACCCGCCGAGAAGACGCCCGGTCTCCTCCAAGGCGTCCTCCACGCCGGGGTCCGAGGCGTGTTGCGCGAGATAGCTGCCAAGCCGCTCGCGGGCGAGGGGGGCCAGGGTCTCGCTCATGAACGCCATGGGCAGGGCTGCGCCTTCAAGGTCCGTCAAGACGGCGCGGACAGCTTCAGTCATCGCCCTGGATCCCACCTGAAAGCTGCGAATTGTCGGAATTGCGCCATCGGCCGCATATACTTTCCCATTTTTCCAGTCCTGCCGTCCGACACGCATGATTTATGCCGCGCCCCGCCTGGCAGCGGTCTCAACCCGCTCCTCTCCGCTTTTCCGGCAATTTTTGTCGGCCATGCTTCATACGGGCCGTCTGGAGGTGATAGGGAATGCCAGTTTGAGCCCCATTCCGGATTGGATGCGCCAATGAGACTGTTTTTTGTGCTGATCGCCCTTGTTTGCCTCGCAAGCGCCGCCGCCGAGGACAGTTCCTTGAGCGTGGCGCTGACGGGACTCGATGGCCAGCAAGCCACCCTGACCCTGCCCGAACTTGACGCGCTCCCCAGAGTCAAAATCACCGCGACGGAGCATGGGAGCCCGCATCTTTTCGAGGGTGCGCTGCTTAGCGACGTCCTGGCAAAAGTCGGCGCTCCGGCCGGCAAAGCGATGCACGGCGCCGAACTCGCCGATGTCATCATCATCGAGGCGCGCGACGGCTATAAGGTCGCACTGGCTCTCGCTGCAACGGACGCATCGATGCGAACGGACCGGGTGATCCTCGCCGATCGCATGGACGGAGCGTCCTTGGATGCGAGCAAAGGGCCGTTTCAACTCGTCGTGGAGGGCGATTTGCGCCCGGCGCGCGCCGTCCGCATGGTGTCCGCGATCCGCCTTACGCGCGTGCGGTGAGCGATCGATCTGACACGATCGAAGCGGGGCCGCTGTCTATGGCCTTGTAAGGTTTTTCGGTATCATGGCGCAAACGCCACAAGCTTTTCGGGGCCGCCGCCTTATCTATAGGGTATGCCCGTGACCGGGGTGGAGTTGAAGCGGGCCAACGTGACGTATGAGGAGCTGGCGATCCGGTTAAGGGATCATGGCGTGGAGGAGAAGCGGGACTCGGTGGCCGCCAAGCTCAAGCGGGGGACTTTCGCCGCGACGTTTTTGTTGGCTTGCCTAGCGGCGCTGGAGTTGGATGGTGTAAGGTTGGAGGGCATTTAAAATAGCTACTTCAGATAGCCCGAAAAGCGGACAGACGCCGGGCTGAAACGTGCATGAGTAAGATCTCCAGCTACAGGCGACGTAATGAGGTTATTATATGCATTTGTTGCGCGTTCATCGCTTTCTATCCAGCGCGATAGCAAGAGAACTTGTTTAGGGTCCAACCCCGCGAGAACTAGAAAATTCCATAAATCGTTTTGCGCGTCAGCGTAGGCTTTGAAGTACGATTTCATCTTTCCAATCACGGCTGGAACATCCATTAATTCGATGGTCGTGTTGGCCTGCTTCGATAAGGAATTCCAGGATTCATAATAAGTGGCGCTGAGCACTGTGTTCAGAAGT
>DATJLX010000098.1:0-4538 GCA_035509135.1 Methylocella sp. | reverse complement strand
TGAAGAATGATTCCCCTTCCCGGCGACGAACGCTATTTGAACGACAGCACTTTGCAATTCTCAGCCACAGACGACTTCGCATCGGGTGGGGGTGTCATGCTGAAGACAACGCCTTCATTCACATTTTGCTGGTCGCCTTTGTCGCCAGACCCGGTATCATAGGCAAGCTCGAAACTGAACTGATTGGCTTCGGCCCCGCCGTTTGGGTTGTTGATGTTGACGGGAATGATCACGAGACTATTGATGTCGGCCTTTTCGCCCGCCGCGACGTGGGTTTCCAGGATACTTTTATAGCCCATGGCCTGTGCGAATCTCGCATCGGGATGTACAAAGCGGCGGTTCGCGGTTCCTAACGCGAGGACAGGTGGGGATTGGTTCACAAAAAGCCGCTCTGGCGCAAAAATGAAGCTGCTCTCGTATTTTGTATTGTCTATGGTCTCGAGTTTGAAGACAGCAAAGCCCTTGCCTGGCCCCGCGGTTACAAAGCCAGCTGGCGTTTCATAGCCTTTACATAAGCCGATAGGCCGATAGGATATATTGGTATGATTGTTAGAGCTTCGTCCGCATTCAGAGAGTGCTAGTACCTCTGCACAGAGGTTTTGACGGGTTGCAGTTTGGGCAAGTTATCTGGGTTGACGAGCAATGTGATGCTTCGTGGGGCACCTGAAGTGCGGGCGATTAGTCCCTTTTGTTGGAGGGTTAAGATCATTTGGTGAACGGCTGGCGCGGAGACGGCGAAGAAGCGTTGCATATCAGCTTCGGCCGGCGGCCGTCCGATGACGAGCGTATAGGCGCGGATGAAGGCCAGGTACTGGCCCTGTTTATCGGTGAAGGCTGGCTTTTGGGTCGTGTCGCCCACGTCAGATAAGATTGATTGAGATAGATGGATTCAACTGGGGCCTCGAATCACGGGAGGCCCTCATGAATATCCGCTATCGCGTTGATTTGACAACCGAGGAGCGCGCCGAGCTGGGCCGGCTTTTGAGCGGTGGCAAGTGTGCCGCAAGAAGGCTGAAGCGGGCGCAAATCCTGGTAGCCGTCGATGCCGGGTCCAGCGATGAGGCGATCGAACGAACGCTGGCGGTGAGCGGCTCGACGATCTATCGCACCAAGCGCCGCTTTGTGGAATGCGGTTTGGAAGCGGCCTTGAGCGAAGAGCCGCGCCCGGGCGCCGAGCGCAAGCTCACCGGCAAGGAAGAAGCCCTCTTGATTGCAACGGTCTGCGCGAAGCCGCCCACCGGACGCTGCCGGTGGACGCTCGAACTGTTGGCGGACGAGATGGTCAAGCTCACCGAGCACGAAGCGCTCTCGCGCGAGACGGTGCGCCGCAGGCTTGCGGAGAACGACCTCAAGCCATGGCGCAAGGACATGTGGTGCATTCCCCAGGTCGATGCCGAATATGTGGCCCGCATGGAGGATGTGCTCGACCTCTACAACGAAGAGCCAGACCCCGAGCGGCCGGTCGTCTGTTTCGATGAGAGCCCGACCCAGCTGATCGGCGAGGTTCGCGAGCCCATCCCGGCAAAGCCGGGGCAGTTGGAGCGTTTCGACTGCGAGTACCGCCGCAACGGCACCACCAATCTCTTTATCTTCCTTGATGCGCACCGGCCCTGGCGCAAGGTCAAGGTCACCGATCGACGCACCGCAGAGGACTTCGCCGGATGCATGCGCGAACTGTGCGACGTTCACTATCCGAAAGCCGAGAAAATCCGGGTCGTCCTGGATAATTTATCCACACACTCGGCGAGCGCCCTTTACCAAACCTTTCCACCGCCTGAGGCGCGACGCATCTTGCGCCGGATCGAGTTCCATTACACCCCAAAGCATGCGAGTTGGCTTAACATGGTTGAGATCGAAATCGGCGTCCTGCGCAGCCAATGCCTCGACCGCCGCATCGACAGCCCGCAAACCCTCCAAACGGAAATTGTCGCCTGGGAACACCAACGCAACAAATCTGCCGCTAAAATCAATTGGATGTTCACCGCCGACAAGGCCCGAGCTAAATTAGCGCGTGCCTATCCAATCCCAACCAAAGAGTCATAATCCCTGTGCAGAGGTACTAGGGACGCCGCGACAAGCAGGGAAACCGACACCAAGCGCATCCTTGACGTTTTCATTGCTCCCGTTTCTCGAAGAGAACGAGGAAGCCCCGGGCGATCAAACCCGCAACCAGCGGCGTAAGAACAACCGGAATGCTAAGAAAGATGTGCGCCCGCCGACGATGCGGGGGAATACGCGCTCGTCAAGGAAAGGGCCTTTCCCATGAGTAAGCGGGACATCCTTCTCCAAATCGCCCAGGTTCGCACGACTGTGCTCTTCGCGCCCTTTATCCAGGACATTATTATCCAGTCCGAGGAACGGATCCCTTTCCGTTGCCACTTTCCGACATGGGGGACATCTTGGGCGGCGGCCTTATCCTCACCCTCGGCTCGTTCATGATCGTCGTCTTGGCGGGGCTCGATACGTTGAGCGCCTAAGGCGGGATCGGTTCCAAGCGCACGATGATGGTCGGCATTCTCGCCGCGAGATTGCGAATCATCCAATCCGGCCATCTGAACTTCTATCTGTCGCTGATTGGCGCACTTAGATGCGGATATTCGATTTGGGACGGTAGTCTTTTAGGCAAGGGCCCATCCGACTTTAACCCGGACTCCAAGGCGGCTTTTCGCCGTACTGCGGTCTACGTCTCTCGGCGGACGTCCGCCCTTGAAGTGCCGTACAATAAAGTCACATCCCCGCCGATGGGCTGATTGCGCATGGCGCCGCGCACGCTATCGCCGTCATGCGGGGATTGGGTCTTCACCGCGCAAACTCGTTCTCTGAAGAGCTCATGGCATGGCGGCCTAAGTTCTAATTGCCGGTCATCAAGTAAGCGCTGGGTGGCAAAGTCCAATAGAGATAGATAGCGTAGATCACATACGCTGGAATGACAAGGCGCGTCGCCATCATCACCCACCACAGCACTTTCGCCGTACGCTTGTCCTTCGTATCAATTTCACGACCTGCTGTATCATCTTGTGCTAGCATCGCGGCTTTTCCTCTCTGGTTACGTTGCTGACTTCCGATCAGCGGCTTGGTTCATCTGATCTCGCTCTGAACTTTGCCTTGCCAAAAGAAGCGTCAATTTGATTTTGGCAAGGCCCTGGGCTTGTCGCATGCCGCGGCGCGGCAGCGCGTTGGCGCGGAGAAAATTTTCAGGATAAAGATAGTGCAGGTTCCCTGGCCGGCAGACGCTCATGCCAGTCTGGTAGGATTGGCCGAAAAGCGCGACAGATAGGCTTCCGCAGGCCAGCGTGCACTCGGAAGAAGATACATATGCATCGGCCTCTGGGGCCATCGCCTGGCGCCGCAAGGAGCGAGTGCACGTGCATTGCACAGCTAGGCCCTCGGCGAGCTCTCATGACAACTCCCTCCGTCGTGCGACGTGAACAGGAGTCATCGGCCCCAAGGGCAGTTTAAAGGCGAACTCCATCGCCTATGCTAGATAGTTATACTAACTAGACATTCCATACGGAGATGTCAACACATCTTGTGCGCGCAGGCATTCTCTGAAGCGAGCCAACAGGTCCTGAAGAGAATCACCTTCAGGGAAATCGCGGGGGGTGTGGCCTCGTCAAGAAACGCGGAAAGGTGTTCTGGTTATTTAGCATGGACCTCGTCATGAGTCTGCCATTGCCGTTGGCCACAATCGAGATCGTGGTATTTCCAACGGCTCGCTAGTCTAGCCGTGGAAATTTCCTGTCCGGTTACGACGCAACGGTCCATTGGACTTGCATAAACCTTCGGAATGTTCCCGGTTTTGGCGATCCACGATGCAACCTATTTTGCCTGTGCCCGGCCAAGTTCAGCCAGAGGCAGCACGGTGCGGGCGTTGATTCCTTCGACATCGCCATGCTTGTCAGAATTATTTTCGTCATCTCTTCCTCTTGGGTCCGCCGTGACGGTCATGCGCGGTCAACCCCATTCGTACGACGGCGGACCCGAATGAAGATTGGCACAGCCGCTATTTGAGTGACGACGCAAAAAACAATCGTGGCCGGCACCGACACATCGTAAAGAAACCCGATTGCCGCGCTACCGAGAAACCAGGATAAGCCATAGCCGGCGGTAAACAGCCCAAAGGCAGAGGCCCGGCGCTCGATCGGTACCATTGGTGTTACCGCAGCTGGAATGATCGATTCGTGCACGCCCATCCCCAGTCCCCAAATTGCCGCTCCGATGAAGGCCGTCCAAAAGCCCCCCAGGAAGACAAGCGGCGCGAATGAAGCGGAGAGCAAGGTCAAGCCGATCAGGACTGAAAATCCGAACCGGTCGAACAACCGGCCGAACAAGAGCGATCCGCTCCCGCTAACAGCCATGGCGGCGGAGTAGAAAATGGCGATCCATTCGACGGGCACCGCGCCGGTCCGGCCGAAATGATAGGCGATGATAGGGTAATCGGCGAAGCCAGCGGCGACGAGCGCGGCGCCGCTGAGGTAAATCCAGAAGATTAGTGGCAGCTCGCTGCCCCGCACATCCGGCGGCATCATTTCGAGATC
>DATJLX010000097.1:0-11663 GCA_035509135.1 Methylocella sp. | reverse complement strand
GCCGGCTGGCATTCAACAGCAAAATTCGTCCGCGGCGGATCTCGAGAATGCCTTGCCGCCGCCATTGCTGCAGCTGACGGTTCACGCTTTCCCGCGCCGCCCCCACATAGATCCCCAGTTGTTCCTGTGAGATGCAAACCTCCGATCCAAAATCGGTGGCGAGGGTGCAGAGCCGCCGCGCGAGCCGGACATCGAGAGGCAACAAGACGGACTCTTCGAAGCGATCGCTGGCCCACCGAATCCGTTGGCAGAGCAGTGCGATGAGTTTGACCGCCACCCGCGGCTCGCTTTCGAGATAGTTCAGGAAATCATTCCGGCGGACAACGAAAAGCTCGCTGGCTTCGTTCGCCATTGCATCGGCGGTGCGGGTCTGTCCATCGAGCACCGCGATTTCTCCGAAGAGATCACCGGCACCGAGAACATTCATCGTCAACCGGCCTCCGCCGGCCGAGCCCGTCTCGATGCGAATCTGGCCTCGCCTAATCCCAAACAACGCGTCACCGCTGTCGCCCTTCTGAAACAGGATCTCGCCGGCGGCAAGATGATGCGTGTGGCATAAGGCAGCAATCTTGTTGATGGAATCGGCACCCAAGCCGGAGAACAGGGGGTTCAACCCGAGGAGCACCGCAAATTCAGACTGCTTGCTCATGGCCAGGATCCACGGGAGGTTCTCGCGGGAAACATCAAAGACCTATCGACAAATGACGGCGCCCGTCAAATCATGGCTCGCTCACGGCGGCCGCTTTGATTTTACGCGAAACACCAGCTGCTCCCCAGAACGTCATGGTCTCGTATTTTTGGCTTCGTGAATTATACTCTAGCCGGATTCATGAGCACGCGGGTCATCGGCATGAAGACATTGAAGATCGCGGTCCTATGCTGCCTCATTGTTTTGGCGGGGGCTTTGCTTGCCGTGATGGTCGGCGTTCCGGCCGGTTTCGTGGTCGGCGCGCTGCAAAACAGAGTTGAGGCGGAAACCGGCTATCGATTGCGTGTCGCCGGCCCGTCAACGGTGGCCTTATGGCCGTCGCCGGCCTTGACCGTTCGCGACATGACCCTGCTCGATCCAAAGGGCGCCGATCCGCTGGGCACGCTCACGGCCGCAAGCATGCGGATCTCCCTATCGCTTTCGAGCTTGCTCGCCGGCCGTCCTCATATCAGCGAGATCAGCTTTGCGCGCCCGATTCTACGCCTTCCCCTTTTACGCCAGCGATCGCACCCCGCGGGGAACGCCTCGCCGCGATCGGGGAGCGGCCTCCCCGTCTCTGTTAAGAACATCCCAGCCGACCGGGTGAGCATCGAAGACGGCACCGTCGTGCTCTCCAATGCCAGCGACCACTTCGAGAGTCGAATCCAAGGGATCCTGCTGACGGCTTCTCTTTCCGGGCTTGGTGGCCCGCCGAGCTTCAAGGCGCAGGGACAATGGGATGATCAGACATTTCGGATCGAGATGAAGGCGAATGAAACTGCTGACATCGAGAAAGGACAGCCAGGCACGGTCAAATGGGCTTTCGAGGCTCCCGGTTTGCTGCAAGATCCGCTCTCCGGCGTCGCCAGCATCAAGGTGACCGGCTCGACGCTGACACTCAACGGGCTGAATGGAACGTCCAGCCAAAGTCCGTTCACCGGTTGGGTCTCCGTCGACTTCGCCAGCAAACCCCTGCTAAAAGCCGAACTCGCCTTCCAGCGTCTCACGCTGGGTGCCCAAACATCGAATGCCGGTGCGACTGGACTTGATGGGAACCAGCCATGGAGCGATCGAAAGGTCAAGATCGGCGCCTTGAATTACTTCGATGCGGATATTCAGATTCGCGGCGCCGAATTTACAGTCGACAAGGTCCACTTCGCACCTTTTTCTGTTCAAGCGAGGGTTTTAAGCGGTGTTCTGAAAGCTGAATTCCCGCAATTCGGCCTCTATGACGGCCAAGGCAACGGTGTCCTGATCATCGATGCGTCCGATGCCGTGCCGGTTCAGGCCCTGCGCCTCGATTTGCGGGGACTGCATGCGCTGCCGCTGCTGATCGATGTGGCTGATTTCAATGCCATCGATGGACTTTTGCAGGCGAAAATCGAAATCCATGCGACGGGGGCGAGCCAGCGCGCCGTTCTATCGACGCTCGGCGGATCGGCGGACATCCGGATCGAGGACGGGGAAATTCGCGGCATCAATGTTGCGAAGATGATCCGCGCCCTGGCGGCAAATCCCCTCACCGGCTGGCAGGAGACCAAGGATGAAAAGACGGATCTGTCAAAGCTTAGCGCACTGTTCCTCATCAAAAACGGTCAAGCGGCGACGGATAATCTTCAATTCGCTGGACCCCTTGTGCGCGTGACCGGCACGGGTTTTGTCAATATCGCCGAAAAAACCCTGTCATTCAGGCTCGAGCCGAAGCTCACCATGAGCCTCGAAGGCCAGGGCGGTTCCGCGACCGAGGCTGGTCTCGGGGTGCCGGTCATCGTGCAGGGGAACTGGACCGAGCCGCATATCTATCCCGATATCGGGGGAATCCTCGATGATCCGGCTGACGCTTATGCCAAGCTGCGTGCCCTCGGCAAGGGCTTGTTCGGCGGCACCACCTCCCCGAGAGGGTCTGGCGCTGATACGCTCAAGCAAGGCTTGGAAAATCTTTTCGGTCCTTCAACCGACGATCGCTAGGAGGATGATCCGTTCCGGCGAACAGCAAGAAAGGTGCCGCTTTTCACCGGTCGAGCCCGAACCTCGAGGCCCGCGCATCACCCGACTTTCCCTTCGCCGAATAGACCCATTTTCGGCGCAACCTGACTCAAATGAAGCCCACCAACGTATGCGGGCTTGTAAGGTTTTCGGCCCCGATCGGACAAAAATGTTTCACGTGAAACATTTTGGTAAGGTTTTGGCTCGGAATCGGACAAACCGCTTGGGCCAAAGCTGATTGAAAAAAACACGCGCCGAAGGAACGCCCACTTGATGCAAAATGGGTGAACTCAATCGTCAGCCCAGATCATGCGTGTCAGCCAAAGAATGAGCGTGGATTTGCGTTTTGCTCCGCCGTTGATGCAACCGCTTCATTCATGACATAGTGCGCTTGCGCTCCTCTCTTGGGTTCCCCGGCAGGCGGGTTAAGCTTGACAGCGTGAGCAGCGGATCTCTGGTGAATTGACATGGCTAAGGCGCCGCGCGGGGGATGGTTGCGACGGAGAGGTCTGTTCGCAAAATTCGTCGTCGCGTTCGTCGGACTGGTCGTCTTCGTTCTCGCCGTGAACGGCGCCGTCGAAACGTGGTTCATGTATCGCCAAACCACGAAGGAGCTGGTTGGCGCGCAATCGGAAAGGGCCGTGGCGACGGCGCGCCGCATCGAACAATCCCTATCCGACATCGAACGGCATATCAGCTGGGTGACGCGGGCGAGCGTCGTCAGGATCGAGCAGCGGCGGCTGGACTATGCGGAGCTGCTGGACCAGGTGCCAACCATCAACGAACTCGTCCAGATCGACGCCACGGGTCATGAGCAGCTGAGATGCCGGCGCAACAGTTTCACGGTCGGGACAGGCACCGATTATTCACACGATCCGAGATTCTTCGAAGCGATCGGCAGGAGCGTCTGGTGGTCGCCGGTCTATTTTCATGGGCGCGAGCCGCTCACCTTGATCGCCATGGCCCATTTGGGCTTGAACGCCGGTGTTACGGTTGCCGAGATCAATCTGAAATTTCTTTCGGATTTCGTGAACGCGGGTCAGGCCGGAAAGGCCAACTCCGCTTTTCTGGTCGACCAGAACGGCCGATTGATAGCCCATTCCGATCCGGGTCAAAGTCCCGCGACGGATTTCTCCAGGCTTCCGCAGGTCGCCGCCGTGCTGAATGCCAACAAAAGTCCCATCATTGGCAAGGACCTTAACGGACGCGCGGTGCTGACGGCATCCGCGCCGATCCCGCAATTGAAAGGGTTCGTCTTCTATGAACAGCCCCTGAGCCAGGCATTCGCTCCGATCTACGATATGCTGGCTCGGGTTGGCTTGCTGCTCATGCTGGGTCTTCTGCTTGCCATTGGCGCCGGAATGCTGTTGGCGCGCCGGATGATCGTTCCGATACGAAAGCTTCAAGCCGGCGCGCGCGAGCTCGGGGCGAATGAATTCGGTCACCGCATCGACGTGCGGACAGGAGACGAGGTGGAGGAACTCGCCGACCATTTCAACAGAATGGCCAGTCAGCTCCAGGAGTCCTACTCGCGCCTGGAGCAGAAAGTCGAAGAGCGAACCCGCGATCTCGCCCAAACAGTGAGCGAATTGAAGGTGCTTGAGGAGACCGGGCGTGCCATCAACTCCTCGCTCGACCTCGATGCGGTGCTAGCGACGATCCTCACCAATGCGGTCAAGATCACGCAAGCCGATGCCGGGGCGATTTACTGCTACAATAGCGCCTTGGGTGTCTTCGAACTCGCACAAGCTTCCGGAATCGAGCAGTCCCTCTTGGATGCGGCACGCATCATCCGGATCGACGAAAACGACTGCTTGATGGATGTCGCGACCAGAAAGCAAGAACCCATATTCATCCCGGATTTGGTGAAGGCATCCGGTGATCCGTTGAAGAGCCTGCCGCTGATCGCTGGAATCAACGCCGTCCTCATTGTTCCCCTGGCGGGTCAAGATGAGGTTCTTGGTGCCCTGGTCGTGCAGCGCAAGGCAAGCGGGGCATTGACATCGAATACGATCGATTTGATGCAAACCTTTGCTCACCAGTCGGTTCTCGCCATGCAGAACGCCCGGCTTTTCCATGAAATCGATCAAAAAGGCCGCGAGCTGGCGAAAGCCCACGATACCGTTCAGCAGCAAGCGGAAAAGCTCAAGGAACAGACCGAGCAATTGGGGGCATGGAACCATTTGCTGGAAGAACGGGTGACGACTCAATTGGCGGAAATCGAGCGGATCGGCCGTCTGCAGCGGTTCCTGGCGCCGCAGTTGGCGCAAGTGATTGCCTCCTCCGACGAGAATGCATCGCTGCTGGCAAGCCACCGCCGCGAGGTTACGGTGGTATTCTGCGACCTGCGTGGCTTTACCGCCTTCACCGAGAGCACCGAGCCTGAAGAGGTCATGCGGGTGCTTCACGAGTACCACGCGACGCTCGGCGAAATCATTTTCCACTACGAAGGGACATTGGACCGGTTCGCGGGAGACGGCATATTGATTCTGTTCAACGATCCGATTCCCTGCCCAGACCATACCCCGCGCGCCGTCCGAATGGCGGTGGAAATGCGCGACAGTGTCGGAAAGCTTTCCGAGAACTGGCGCAGCCGGGGACATGTTCTCGGGTTCGGGATTGGGATCGCCCTCGGCTATGCGACGCTGGGACAAGTCGGATTTGACCGCCGCCTGGAATATGCGGCCGTGGGGAGCGTGATCAATCTCGCGTCGCGGCTTTGCGACGAGGCAAAAGCAGGCCAGATCCTGATCAGCCAACGGGCGTTCGTTCTGGTTGAAGGATTGGTCGACGCCGTGCAGGTTGCCGCTCTGAACCTGAAGGGCTTCAATAGACTCATGCCGGCCTTCGAGATCCTGGCCTGGCGGGACGAATCACGATGCCAAGGCAAGGTCTCGTCGCCACCATCATTGGCCTATGACAGATGAGCCGGCAGCCCGTTGCGGCATGCGGAGGAGGAAATGATGCAACCGGGGCAGTTCGGAGCTTGGCTGCGGCTGGGCAACCCTATAAGATTCGGCCATTATCTTCAGTTATCCACAGTGCTGGCATCATGACAATGCCTGCCGGAATCGCATATGGGGTGGACAGACATGACGCCATTTGACGGATCTCGGATCGCCAAATTCGGGTTATCCGCATTATGCCTGTCATCGAGCCTATTTTTGATAGCGCCGCCATTAATTGCCGGCGGCCCCCCCGGACTGAAACCCTCCTTGGGCGAGGCCGTGAGCGTGACAAGGGCGAAGAAGATCTGCTTCGATGATATGACAGAGATCACTGGTGGACTCGTTCCGAAAGATGAAGTTCTGGTGCGTCCGGACAGGGAAGGCTACCTGATAGCGAAGGTTCTGGTCGAGGCCGGAGCGAAAGTGAACGCGGGCCAGATACTGGCGCAGCTTGCAAATCCTGAAACCCAACTGGGCTCAGGAGACCTAGTTCCAGTTCAAGCTCCGGTGGCGGGAATTATCGGCAAGGCGAGCGCTGTGATTGGAAGCCCCGCATCGGCAAGATCGGAGCCGCTCTTCCACATCATTGCTGGCGGCGAGCTGGAACTCTCGGCACAGATCTCGACAAAGAGCCTTGCCAAGCTGTCTTCTGGCCTTCCGGCGACGATCAAAATCGTCGGCGTAGGCGAAGTGCCGGGCCGCGTGCGCTTCGTTTCCAGGGCGGTCGATCCAGCGAATCAATTGGGCGAAGTCCGCGTCTCGATTCCCTTCGATGAACGGCTGAAAGCCGGCATGTTCGGCCGGGCCATCATAAACTCCGGACAAAGATGCGGCCGCGTCGCCATTCCTTTATCGGCACTGCTATACGGCGAGGAAGGTTCCGTTGTGCAAGTCGTCCGCGACGAGAGAATTGAATCCCGAATCGTCACGACCGGTCTACGGTCCGATGGAAATGTCGAGATCCGCCAAGGCATCCTTGATGGGGAATTGGTCGTTGCGCGAGCCGGGGCCTTGCTGCGGGACGGAGACCGGGTAACCCCTGTGCTTGTCGATGATACCCTTATCGGGAACTAAGCTCCAGCGCTGCTGCGAGAGCGATCATCCCGAAGCCCCGAGGAGTGATGCGATCGCATCCGGCTTTAGTAGCCAACTCCGAGCAGCACGGCTCGTGCACAAAGACTGGAACTGCACAGCGGCTCGCGCGACGCCGCGAGCCATACACGAGCCGGGCTCGCCGCAACGCGCGGGTGCATAGCGCGTTTCGCCACGCGTGGCGGGCGATGCAAGCAACCCAGCCGCACGCGATGATGGACCGGCCGGCGGGGCGGCTCGACCGCCTGGACATCCTTTTGAATTGGCGCGGATGGCTCCTCTTGCGGCGGGCCTTTCATCCCGGGATCCGCCGTGCTCTCAGCAACAGGTGACGGAGGCGGCACAACTGCGGGAGCCGGCGTGGTGTCCGCTGGCCCGTTGTTCACGGCTGGGCTGGTGTCGTGTGTGCCGGTCTCTCCGGAATTCGACGCCTGGAGGGAATCTGCCCGAATTGGCGTGGCGGCCAGAAACACAATCGTTGCAGTGGCGGCGAAAAGAGAAACATGACGCATGGCGCAATACCTCTTGTATGCAAACCAAGGCCGAAAACCAAAAGCCATCGTTTTCTCAGGATCGTATCTAAAACCAACGGCGGGAGTGCAATGAGAAAACAATAAGGCCCCTGAAATCAGAGACTGTAGACCGGGGACCTTGCGGCAAGCTGTTTTCAACGATTGGCAATGGTTCCTGGCGATAAGACTCGACAATATTCCAAAACATATGCCGGGTGTCACTCTGAAGCAATAGACCAAACAAGATATTGGAGCCAGGGTCTTTCCGAGCTTATCGAGAGCCTTGCGAGAGGCACTGCGCCATGCGTGCCGGTGTTTCTCAGGGAACTGTTGCAAAGAGGGCACAGACTTTTGGAATGTCGCTTGTTAGGTTTCTAAAACGTGCCGGTTTTGAGGCTAAAGTAACGGGATTCTCTAATACGGCATTTCGGGGGTGAAAAATGATTAATCAAATTATGGGCGCCAAGTCCAAATTACCAAGGGAGGCTGCCCACCAGCGATTGGCCCAAGCAACCCGCATCGGCGCGATTCTGGGCAGCTTTGCTGTCACGGCGGCGCTGGTAACTCCTGCCGCCGCCCAGTCTGTGTCCTCAGGACCATGCACCTTGACCGGTGAAACTGCCACCTTCAACGGCGGCCAAGGGCTCACTCTTGTACCCTTTGCCGCCGGCGGGGGAATTAATACCCTTGTCTCGGCGATCAACGTTGCCAATACCGCCTTCTTGAGCCAGTCCACAGCCTTCATCGGTAGCCCGCCCAATCCCGAGCCCGATCAACTGGGCGGCGGCGTCTGGGCTCGCGGCATCGGCGGCCAAACCGACTTCAAAAGCACTTCGACATCGACTTACAACTTTGGCGGGTCACCGCTCGCCGGAAACATTTCATGTAATACCAAGACACAAGTGAATTTCTCCGGCATGCAGATTGGCACGGACACCTCCCTGTTGAACATCGACGGCTGGAATCTGCATGGAGGCTCCACGCTCGGCTATATGGGGGCCAATGCCAATGATTTTGCCACCGGCGGAACTTTCAATGATACTTTGCAGATC
This sequence comes from Methylocella sp., assembly GCA_035509135.1. GTDB lineage: Bacteria > Pseudomonadota > Alphaproteobacteria > Rhizobiales > Beijerinckiaceae > Methylocapsa. Next base: position 3,385 of record DATJLX010000097.1, on the reverse strand, counting down.
CCCTTTGTCGGACTTTATGGCGCGGTCACCAAGGGTGGTTTCTTCGCCGACGGCCAGATCCGGTGGAATTACTATCAAAACAAGCTTACGGACACGTCCAATGGCCTGTTCGGCCAGAATCTCGACGCCCGTGGCGTTTCGATCAACGGCAATATCGGCTACAATTATGGACTGCCGGACAATTGGTTCCTCGAGCCCTCGGCGGGATTCCTCTGGTCTGAAACCTGGGTCGATCCGTTTAACACGGCAGGCACATTGGTGCTTCAGCAGCCTTTCACGGGGCCTGTGACTCAGCCGGTTCCTGCCACGATTTCGGTCAACAATATTTATAGCGCTCTCGGTCGCGTGAGTTTGCGGGTGGGAACAAGCTTCAGCACGCCCGATTGGATTTTGCAGCCTTTCGTCACCGTCAGCGGCTTTCGCGAATTCGAGGGCAATAACAGCGCGACGCTCGCTACCAACCAAGGTGTAATTCCGTCATCGGTAGAAACGTTTTCATGCACATCCCATGGTGCTGCTGTCCCGTGTTTCACAAGTGGGAACCTCTCCTCCACCAACATCGGGACCTATGGTCAATTCGGCCTTGGTGTCGTGGCTGTTCTCCCGAACACTGGATGGCTCGGCTATGTTCGCACCGACTACCGGACCGGCGATCATATCGACGGCTGGAGTATGAATGGCGGACTTCGCTATCAATTGAGCGAGGCTCACCCCGTTTTCACGGGCCGCAGTGCTGATGTGGCAGGCACGCCCGCCATCATCCCTGCCTATAACTGGACCGGCTTCTATCTTGGGCCTCAGCTTGGGGTTGATTGGGGTAATACCAACTGGACCTTTATCGACGGCTCCAAGACCTATCCCCGTTTCGCCGGAATCCTTCCCGGCGGCCAGGTTGGGTACAACTATCAATATGACAAATGGGTCTTTGGCGTTGAAGGCGACGCTGGCTGGACCAATGCGCATGGTTCTCGCGCCTGCCCGAACGGATTCTTCTTCAACTGCGAAATCGACGTGAATTCTCTCTACACCGTGACGGTCCGGATCGGCTACACCTATCCGGACCGGGTCCTCTGGTACGCCAAGGGCGGCTTGGCGATCGGCGAAATCAAGGCGCAAGTCCGTTGCAACACTGATTCCCAACTCACTCCATTGCTGGGCACAGGAGGCCTCTTGAACCCCGGTTGCCCGTCGCAGGGAGCCTACAATACCGCCGTCGGCTGGACGGTTGGCGGCGGCTCCGAACTCGCCCTGACCGAGAATTGGACGGTCAAGGGCGAAACAAGCTTCTTTGACCTCGGAAGCACCCACTATGGATTTGGTTTGCTTGATCCAACTGGAGCCAATGTCAGCCGCACCGGCTGGATTTCGACCATCGGTTTGAACTATCGCTTCACCGGATTTGGCGAAGCCCCGGCCGTCGTCGCGAAATATTAAGCTCAAGATCTCAACAGCATCGGCCCGGAACGCTTGCCATTCCGGGCCGATGCTTATTGAAAAGGGGTTCTGCATACGGCCCAAAGAAGCGGGACAAACCGATCTCCTACCCACGCGCTGGCACGGCCCCGGTGGTGTTCCGCCCGTTTCTATATTCTCAAAGGATTTTCCTGCCCGAGCGCTGTCGAATCGCCTGCGTGAGTTCTCGTTGTCCCTGCGTCACCGATACTGTGACGATCTGAACGGCGCCCATTGGCTTACAAATTTGTAAAGTTATCGCTATTCCGAATTCACAGGAATCAACGGATCGGAGCCAAGCCGGTAGTACCCGTCTCACCCCGTGGCCAGCGATATTGCAAACGACGAGAGATCAGCCCGCCAACTAGTCTCACGGGAAGCTATCCGAAAAAAAACCTGCAACTTTTGTGCAATCAAGCTCTAGTAACCCACACCAACCGGTGAGCTATGTCCCGAACCGGCCGTCGCCGTCGAACTCATTGGCATGCTCGGTGCGCGCCTTATTCTTTCCACCGTATAGGATTTGGATCTTTCATACGCATAGGACGGACGCGGGTGAGACCGCGGCGCGGGCTCTTCTTGACGGGTCTCTCTCTGAATTCTGTGTCTCGGAGGCCTTGAGACGGGCACTTCTTCAAGTCTGGCGTTTTCCTCGACCTTATGCCGTCTTGAAGGTCTGGAGGCAGGCTCTTCCTCATGAGCGCTCGTTTCTATTTTCCGATGCTTATGGTCCGGACGCACCTCTTCCTCTCTCTCGGCTTCTTCTTTTTGTGGCTTAGGAGGCGTCGTCTCCGAGGGCGGCTCGCCCTTACCCGGCGTTGCAACGATAGGCGCGGCCGGTGGAATTGGCGGGCATATGCCAAGGTTTTGCTGCTTCAATTCGGAAAGGAGGCCATCCGTAAGATGATCGCCATCCGCCAAAGAACCCTTCTTGGTATAATAGAGCGCCAATGATTTCTTGGTTGCATCGTCAAATTTGCCGTTGATTGGCGCATTATAGCAGCCTAGCCGAGCCAGCTCGGTTTGCGCCTCCTTCACCCGCGCATCGATTTTTTTGATGTTGCCGTTGATTTCGGCATGAAGAGACGGGCAAGCAGCATGCGCCGAAAGCTCTTCATATTGCTGGCGGGCCGCAGCCGCGCTTGCGTCAATAGAGTCCAGTTTTGTCTTTTCATCCGTGCAAATGGATTGTTCGCGCTGCATGTTCTCCTCAAGCTTGGCAACGCGTTGCTGGGCATCATCACGAACCGTCTCGCAGCTCATGTGATCGATCGCGGTTTTGAGGGATCCGATATCATTCTTCTTGAGCGCGGCGAGGGTTTTGCGATCCGTCTCGCAAGCCCGCTTGATCCCGCGGGCCACCTCACCCAAAGCAGTCTCGATGGCAGGCTTGATTGTCGGGCACGCTGACTCTTTGGCAAAATTCTGAATGGCTGCCGTTTGCCGCGCAGCGGTAAGCTCGTTCAGTTTGGCCAGGTCGCCAGAGCAAATTTCAGCGATATGTTGTTTTTCCAGTTCGGCTTCATGCTGCTTGCGGTCCGCCTCCTCGAGCGCCGCGATCTTTGCCCGCTCCTCGGCGGCGTGTTCTTCGGCCTGAAGCCGCTCGGCTTCTTTGCGTTGCGCTTCGGCCTTCTCCGCCTCTAAGCGCGCGGCTTCGATTTTCTGTTGGGCCAGAATTTCGGCTTCCTTCTTGGCTGCCTCTTCCTGCTGTTTCTTGGCGGCTTCGAGCGCGATCCGTTCCGCCTCCTTCTTGGCCGCCTCGTCTTGCTGTTTCTTGGCGGCATCGAGGGCGATCCGTTCGGCCTCCTTCCTGGCCGCCTCCTCCTGCTGTTTCTTGGCGGCATCGAGGGCGATCCGTTCCGCCTCCTTCTTGGCCGCCTCCTCCTGCTGTTTCTTGGCGGCCTCGATGGCGATCCGTTCCGCCTCCTTCCTG
>DATJLX010000096.1:0-4688 GCA_035509135.1 Methylocella sp. | reverse complement strand
GAACATCAGCCAGCCTTACTCCTCGTCCTCGAACAGAGTCGGCTGCGCGCCCTCGCGCCGCGGTTCGGGAAGGCCCAGATGGCGGAAAGCATGCGAGGTCAACATTCGTCCGCGCGGCGTGCGCTGCATGAAGCCGAGCTGGATGAGATAGGGCTCGATGATGTCCTCGATCGCGTCGCGCGGTTCCGAAAGCGCGGCGGCGATGGTCTCGACCCCGACCGGGCCGCCGCCGAAACTGACCGCGATGCAGTCGAGATAGCGCCGGTCCATCGTGTCGAGGCCGATCGCATCGACATCAAGGAGACGCAGCGCCTTGTCGGCGACGGCCCTTGTGATTTCTGGTTCTTTGCCGACGATCGCAAAATCGCGCACCCGGCGCAGCAAACGTCCAGCGATTCGCGGCGTGCCCCGCGCCCGCTTGGCGATCTCATTGGCGCCATCATCGGAGATCGCGATTCTGAGCACCCGGGCGCCGCGCCGCACGATGCACTCCAATTCCTCGACCGTATAGAAGTCCAGCCGGAGCGGAATGCCGAACCGGTCGCGCAGCGGCGTCGTGAGGAGACCAGCGCGGGTCGTCGCGCCAATCAGCGTGAAAGGCTTGAGAGGGAGCTTGACCGAGCGCGCGCCCGGCCCCTCGCCGATGATGAGATCGAGCTCGTAATCCTCCATCGCCGGGTAGAGGATTTCCTCGATCGCCGGATTGAGCCGGTGAATTTCATCGATGAAAAGCACATCGCGCTCTTCAAGCCCGGTGAGCTGCGCGGCGAGGTCGCCCGCTTTCGCGATGACCGGCCCGGAGGTTGAATGGAACGCCGCGCCAAGCTCGCGCGCCACGATTTTTGCGAGCGTCGTCTTGCCGAGCCCCGGCGGCCCGACGAAGAGCACATGATCGAGCGCCTCCCGCCGGGTTTTCGCGGCCTCGATGAAAACCGTCAGATTGTTCCGCGCGGCTTCCTGCCCGGTGAAATCCGAAAGGGCCAAGGGGCGCAGCGATGCCTCAATGTCATCGTCGCGCTTTTCGGAACTGACAAGTCGCGGGCTGGTTGGCACCGATGCGGCCTTATCCTCAAGCAAGTTCTTCAGACGCCGGGGCCCAGTAGGCATGGGCGCATGGCTGAATGCTATTTCCTCCAATACGCCTTCAGCTTCTGGATCCCATCCACAAGGATTGGAGGGGTCAGATATTTAATGGCCGTCATCATCTTCTCCCGTCGCGCGGCCTTGCGGCGCTTGAGAATGATGGTGGTGTGAAAGCTCGTGCTTTCGCCATCCGAGCGGCCATTCGAATAAAAATATGTCGCAGCCGACCGCCGCGGCCGTCCGTTCGGCGCCTCGACGGGCCTTGGATGGCCGTGCAGGCTCTTGGACGAATGGGCGAACAAAGCCGAGCGGCCGAAAACCGGGAGAATTTCCACCGCGCATTTTTCGTCTTCCTGGCTCCACAATTCCAGGGCGCCGCCATAGGCGGGCAGCCAATCCTTGTTGAGGTAGGTGATGAAGACGAGGCGATTATCGAGCCGAGTGATCTCATGCTGGTTAAAATCAATATGCATCGCGAATTTGCCGCCGGTCGGGATCTGATGCAGGCCGCCGTTGCTGAGCCCTGGGTCGATAACAAGCCCCTCGATGCCGGTGATCTGTTCCATGAAATTGATGAAACGAGCGGAATGGACCGTCTGAAAATAAAGCTCGGACGCATGACCGAGACGGGTAAAAGGGCGCGTTCCCAGTTTCTTTTCGTTCATCGTATTGTACGCGCGGAAATCATCCTTTTTGATAAGATCGAATTCATCATACATCAATTCAAGGAGAACCGGCGAGAAGAGACCTTCAAAAACGAGATGAGGAAAGGGCTGATTGGCCCTGAAGGCGGTGCTCAATTCCGCAATCTTGCCGGGGACGAAAAACGCCTCATTCAAGATGTCATCGAACCCAATGCTTCTGCCGCCGATGACGGCGTGATCCGGTTGAAATTGTCTGGTAGAGGCCAAGTTGCTTTGCATCATGTGCGCGCCATCCATCAAAAAAGAACTTTTTCAGAAAGTACACACTTTACGCGTGGTCGCCCTTGCGAGCGCTGAGTCTCCGCGTGATCTTGCTTGATGTGAGGAACCGCCTCAAATCAAAGAACAGGTGCCCGCTAGAACTGAAAAAGTCGAGCCTCATTTTCGTGACATGCGGTCACAGTCATAAAGTCGCAGTCATTCGGCCGCTGTGGGCAATCGTGCCTGAAGGTTATATGGCTCGCCGCCAGATGGACGCTAATGTTGCTCTTTTATACATGATATGTTCGTTGCGGGCAATGGCCGATCCAAAACCTGCCAAGAGGAAAATCCGCCGCCGGCCAGGACTACATCAGAAACAGCCAGGTGACCGCCGCGAAGAGGGGCAGGAGTATGGAAGCCGACCAGACCATATAGGGGAAGAAACCAGGCATGCTGATGCCGGCGCGCCGGGCGATCGCATAAACCATGAAATTTGGCGCATTGCCGATATAGGTGTTGGCGCCCATGAACACGGCGCCAAGCGAAATCGCCATCAATGTCTGAGAAAGTGGACCCGTGAGCGTTACCGGATCGCCGCCAGCGAACTGAAAGAACACGAGATAGGTTGGCGCATTGTCGAGGAAGGACGAAAGCAGACCCGTCGCCCAAAAATAGACGGGGTTGTTGGGGGTCCCATCGGCCTGGGTGAGCCCATGGTACACCATTGAAAAGGGACCTTTCGTGCCGGCTTGCAGCATCGCCATGACGGGAATGATGCAAATGAAGATGCCGGCGAAGAGATAGGCGACCTCCCGGATCGGCTCCCATTCGAAGCCGTTTGCGGCGCGCAAGGCAGGGCTTGTCATACGAAGCGACGCCAGCCCGACCAGGACCATGATGAGTTCCCGGATCACGTTTTGCAATTCGATCCGGGTGCCAAGCACCTCAAAGCCGATGCCCGGATGCCAAACGCCGCTCGTGGTGATGGCAAGGACCGCGATGCCGATCAAACCCACGTTCGCGAGACCGCGAAAACGCAGTTTGCTGGTGCCCGTGAAAAGCGGTTTTCCCCGTATCTCGTGCCGGTAAAAATAAGAGTCGGCAAGAAAAAAAAGGAACAGCAGCAAGGCGGCCGCGAAGAGAGTGGCCGGCCACAAGGTGCGGGTCGTCCAGAAGAAATGGATTCCATGCAAGAATCCAAGAAAGAGCGGTGGATCACCGAGCGGCGTCAAGGAACCGCCAATGTTCGAGACCAGGAAAATGAAAAAGACAACGATATGGGTGTTGTAAGCGCGCGCGCTGTTGGCGCGAATGAGCGGCCGGATCAGAATCATCGAGGCGCCGGTCGTCCCGATAAGGCTTGCCATCACGACGCCAAGCAAGAGAATGCTGGTATTGACGAGTGGCGTGGCGGCAAGCTCTCCTTCCACGGAAATACCTCCCGCCGCGGTGTAGAGCGCGAAGAGCATAAGAATGAACGGCACATATTCGAGCACCACGCTGTGCACCACGCTGGCCGCCGCCGGCGCAAAACCACTAGTCGCGACGAGACCGCCGATCGCCAATGTTGTCCAGAAAGCCGCCGCTTTCTCGTAATGGATATGCCACCATTCCTTGACGACGAGCGGGCCCAAGGCGATGGAGAGGAGCATGGCCGCGAAGGGCAGCGCGAGCGGCCAAGGCAAATTTCCATGGTCATGCGCGGCGCTTGGCGGCGTGGCGCTCGCGGCGATGAGCCTGTCCACTTTCTCGAGCGCTTCTTTCGCCGGGGCTAGCTGCGGGTCGAGCTTTAGCGCGGCGAGGAGATCGCGCCGGGCGGGCTCGAAGTCCTGTTTGTCGAGATAGACATTTGCCCGGTTGAGATGTGCGCTAGCCAAATCGGGATCGCGTTCCAGTGCCGCGCTGAAATCGGCGAGCGCCTTGGTGAAATCGCCCTTTGCGAAAAAAGCCAAGCCCCGGCCGTTGTAGGCCTTGGCTAGCTTGGGATCGCGCTCGATTGCTTGACTATAGTCCGCAATTGCGTGATCGAGATCAGCTTTCGCCTGATTTGCGGCGCCGCGCTCGGCGTATATCAAGGCCGATTCCGGATCAAGAAGGAGAGCTTTGTCGAGATCGGCAATAGCCTTGTCGAAGTCCCCCTTGGCCCGGTAAGCGCCCGCGCGGCCGCCATAGGCCGCCGCCTGATTCTTGTCGAGGCTCAGCGCCGTGCTGAAATCCGCGATGGCGTCGTCGAGATCATTCTTCGCGCGATAAGCCTCTGCCCGGCCGAGGAAAGCCGCGGCGGATTTTGGCCGCAGAGCGATGGCCGCATTATAATCGGCGATGGCGCGGCCGAGATCGCCTGTTGCGCGATAGATCGCCGCGCGCTTGGTAAGCGCGAGGGGCGACTTCGGATTGAGCTGCAAGGCTTGGTCGAGATCGGCGATGGCGCGACCGAGATCGCCCGTGGCGCGGTAGGCGCTGCTCCGATTGATGTAGGCCGCGATGCGGTTGCGCTTGGACATCTGATTTCCGCGCGAGAGAATCTCCGTGCACGCCGTGATCCGTGCCTCGGAGTCCGTTCCGCGACACGCTGACCAGCGGTCTTTCTGACCAATGGGCGCCGCGCCGGCCGTGACAACGGCAAACAAAATAACAATCAGCCCGGCGCGCATAAGCCGGGCGAGGCATGCCACCCCGGCTTTCGCGAAGGAAGACGCC
>DATJLX010000095.1:0-15707 GCA_035509135.1 Methylocella sp. | reverse complement strand
ACTCAAGATGACGTCCTCATATGCGGCGGTTTTTGCGATGAACGGCCCATACGCCCGATATTGAAGGCAGCCTAGCCAATTTTCGGCGGATTGTGTATCCAAAACCGCCTTTGCAAAAGCCCTCGGTCATTTGTTCCCTGCCGAGGAGGCATGTGTCCAGCTTGGCGCGAGCGCTTGTGTTTTCTATGTTGACACCGCCGCTTCGCGCCAATCCTTCCGGAGATTTCGCATGGCCAAAAAAATTCCCGTCACCGTGCTCACCGGCTATCTCGGCGCCGGCAAGACGACCCTTTTGAACCGCATTCTGACCGAGGATCACGGCCGGAAATTCGCCGTCATCGTCAATGAATTCGGCGAAATAGGCATCGACAATGATCTCGTCGTTGGCGCCGATGAGGAAGTGTTCGAAATGAACAATGGCTGCATCTGCTGCACCGTGCGCGGCGATCTGATCCGGATCATCGAAGGCTTGCTGAAGCGCCGGGGCAAATTCGACGCGATCCTGATCGAGACGACGGGCCTTGCCGACCCTGCCCCCGTGGCGCAGACCTTCTTCGTCGATGCCGATGTCCGCGAAGCGGCGCAACTCGATGCGGTCGTGACCATCGCTGATGCCAAATGGCTCGGCGACCGGCTGAAGGACGCGCCCGAGGCCAAGAACCAGATCGCCTTTGCCGATGTGATCATTCTCAACAAGACCGATCTGGTTGGACCTGAGGAACTCCGCGAGGTGGAGGCGCGTATCCACGCAATCAACCCCTATGCCAAGCTCCACAGAACCACGAACTGCGCGGTGCCGCTCGACGCCGTGCTCGGCCGCAACGCCTTCGACTTGCAGCGTATCCTCGAAATCGAGCCGGAATTTCTCAACGGCGAAACCGATCATGAGCATGATCACGGCCATCATGATCATCACGATGGCCATCACCACCATGAGTCGCATGGATTGAAACATTATCACGACGAAGACATGCAGTCTGTCGCCCTCTCGATCGAGGGTGATGTCGATCCGGATAAATTCATGCCCTGGTTGCAAGACTATGTGCAAAGGGAAGGCGCCTCGATCTTGCGGGCGAAAGGCATCCTCGCCTTCAAGAACGAGCCGAAGCGTTTTGTCTTCCAAGGCGTGCACATGCTTCTTGACGGTGATCTGCAACGCGACTGGAAGCCACAGGAAAGACGCGTGAGCCGTCTGGTTTTCATCGGCCGCAACCTCAAGGAGGACGAGATCACAAAGGGCTTCATGAGCTGCGCGGCATAAAGCTTAAAGAGTTGCCGAGGCGCGTTTGCCCGAGAGAATGAGTTCATGGCCGCTGCTTCGCTCGCCACCCATGTCGCGCCGATCGATGCCGGGGCCCCCGTTGCGGCGGCGGCTTTTCTCGGGCAAATTCTTGCACTTGCGCTCGATGACGGCACCGTGCTGCTCGCCACCGGTCATGAATCTCCATGCGCCGCGCAGCGGATCGCCGCGCATCCTAATGCCGCCATCCTTGTTGCCGCCGCCGCGGGCGGCCGGTTCATCACCGGCGGCGATGATGGCCGCGTGGTGGCTGTCTCCCCCGATGGCGCCGCCCTAGAGATCGCGAGTGAGAAAAGCACATGGATCGACGCGCTCGCCGCGCGGGAAGACGGCGCGATCGCCTGGTCCTGCGGCAAGAACGTCCGCGCCCGCGATCCCAACGGCACGATCAAGACCTTCGCCGCTCCGTCGAGCGTGCGGGGCCTTGCTTTCATGCCGAAGGGCTACCGTGTCGCAATCGCCCATTATGATGGCGCGAGCCTGTGGTTTCCCAATGCCGCCGCACCGCCCGATCCCTTTCAATGGAAAGGCTCGCATCTTTCGATCCTTGTATCCCCGGATGGGCGCTTTCTCGTGACGTCGATGCAGGAAAATACGCTGCACGCCTGGCGCGCCGGCGACAAGAAGGACATGCGCATGAGCGGCTATCCTGCCAAGACACGCTCTCTGTCCTGGTCTTACGATAGCCATTGGCTGGCGACATCGGGCGCCGATGCCGCGATCATTTGGCCGTTCAAGGATAAAGAGGGGCCGGTCAACAAGGCGCCGCTCGAATGCGGCGCGAGACAGGTGAAAGTCACCTGTGTCGCGTTTCATCCGAAATCGCTTGTCCTGGCGCAGGGCTATGAGGACGGGCTCCTGCTGCTTTGCCGGATCCCCGATGGCGCCGAGATTCTGGTGCGCGCGGCGCCGGAGGGCGGGCAGCCGATCAGCGCGCTCGCTTGGGAGGAGAACGGCCGCAGACTTGTGTTCGGCACGGCGGATGGGGCGGCGGGCCTCCTCGAAATGCCAGGTTGAGACAGGTTTTAAATCTGTCATGATGTAAGATTACTAGGTTTCCTGCCGCCTGAAGGAGCCTTCAGATGAAAATCGCCGATGTGCGTGCGCGCGCTTTCGCCATGCCGCTCAACAATCCCTCCTACCCGCCTGGTCCTTATCATTTCTATGATCGCGAATATTTCGTGATCGAATATCTGACCGATCCCGATGCCTTGCGCGCCGTCGTGCCGGAGCCGCTCGAAATAACCGACCCAATCGTCAAATTTGAATTCATCCGCCTGCCGGATACCACCGGCTTCGGGGATTTCACCGAATGCGGCCAGATGATTCCGGTTCGCTTCCGGGGTGAGAAGGGAATCTACGTTCATTCGATGTATCTCGACAGTGAGGCGCCGATCGCGGGCGGCCGCGAAATTTGGGGATTTCCGCAGAAACTGGCGCGGCCCAAGCTCAACCATGAGAGCGAAGTGCTTGTCGGCACCCTGCATGTCGGCTCGGTGCTCTGCGCCGTGGGCAGCATGGGGTATAAGCATAAGGAGCTCGATCCCGCCCCCATCTCGGGCGATCTCGGCGAGCCGAATTTTCTCATCAAGATCATCCCGGGTGTCGATGGCAGGCCACGCATTTGCGAGCTCGTGCGCTATCGCTGGCAGGATGTTTCGCTCAAAGGCGCGTGGGGAAGCCCGGCGGCGCTTCAGCTTTTTGCCCATGCGATCGGAAATGTCGCGAAACTTCCGGTTTTGGACGTGCTTTCCGGCACGCATTTTATCGCCGATGTGACGCTCGGGCTTGGCGAGGTCGTGCATGATTATTTGGCGGATGGACAAAAAGCGCCAGTTCAAAGCCCTTCTCTCCAAGAGGAGCCAGCCCAATGAACCTCATGCACCCGCCGCAAGCCAAGGCCCGCCGCAACGATCTTTCGACAATCGCCGGGAGCTACGACCGTGTCGCCCTGGTGCTGCAAGGCGGCGGCGCGCTTGGCGCCTATCAAGCGGGCGTCTACCAGGCACTGGCTGAAGCCGGCTGCGAGCCCAATTGGATCTCGGGCGTGTCGATCGGGGCGGTCAATTCCGCGATCATCGCCGGCAACCGGCCCGAAAAGGCTATGAGGATACCCTGCGCACGCTCCGCCATCCCGAATGGCTGGAGCGCTCGTCGATCACCCGCGGCGTGACAGTGCATGATCTGCACCGCGAGGACCCGACGTAACACCGGCCTCTAGCGGGATCTTGTGCAACGCCAGCCAAGACACACCTGCGCGATCGTCCGGCGTATGCTGCCGCAGCTCAGCCCCGCGCGCCGGAAGGCTTATAAGCCGGCAAAAGGGGTGGCGTTTCAATCTGCGTTTTTCTGAAAGCAAGCTCGCTCCCAAACGCCTCCTAACATGTTTGAGCGAAGGTCGCGGGCGGCGTAAGGTTGAGATATTCAGAACAAAATCTATAACTTTATGTCTTCAAAAGGAGAGCTCTCATGGGCTGGCACCACAACAATCTCACCGCCGCGGCCAGTGCGCCACCGCCGGCCGTCAATCAAAGCCTGAGCGGCTATGCCTTCGAGGCCCAAGGCACGCAGCATGTCATTTATGTGTCGACGGACAATCAAATTATTAAGCTCTGGTGGGGACCAGATTGATCTCATTCGAGCTCATGGCGTGGCAAACCGCCGCGTCACCTTCACCCAATCCCGCGCGCGGCGCTCCGGATCGGCGCTGCGGGTAATATCAGTGACGACCGCCGCGCTGTCCGCTCCAGCCTCAAGGACTCCTGCTGCACGCTCGAGCGTGATTCCGCCAATGCCGACCAGCGGGATCGTGCCGATTTTACGCTTCCACTCCTTGATGCGCGGCAGGCCCTGCGGCGCGAAAGCCATGGCTTTCAAGACCGTCGGATAGATGGGACCAAGCGCGATGTAGTCCGGCCCGGTTTCGAGGGCGCGGGCAAGCTCGGCCTCGTCATGGGTCGAGATGCCGAGTCTCAAACCGGCGCGGCGGATCGCGGGCAAATCGGCCCTGGTGAGATCGCCTTGGCCGAGATGGATGAAAGTGCAGTCGGCATCGATCGCCTGTTGCCAATAATCATTGACGACAAGCTGCGCGCCATAACGATCACACAGCGCCTTGGACTCTTCGATTTCCGCGCGGACGACGGCCTCCGGCTGATCCTTGATCCGCAATTGCACGAGCCGCACGCCGCAGGGCAAGAGCCGCGCGATCCAGGCCGCGCTGTCAACGATCACATAGAAGGGGTCAAGCACGCGCGCGATCGTTCGCGAGATCGTTAAAGGCGCGCCCGATCACCGGGGTCGAGGGTGCCGCCATGTCGCGGGCCTGCATCAAATCGGCGCGATAGCCGGTCCGTCCGGCCTCGACGGCAAGCGCGAAGGCGCGGGCCATCGCCACCGGATCGCCAGCCTTGGCAATCGCCGTGTTGGAAAGGACCGCGTCAAACCCCATTTCCATTGCCGCCGCCGCATGCGAGGGGGCGCCGATTCCCGCATCGATGATCAGCGGCACCTGCGGGAAATGCGCGCGCAATGATCTCAGCGCATAGGGATTGTTGAGACCCCTCCCCGAACCGATCGGCGAGCCCCAGGGCATGAGGACTTCGCAGCCCACGCCGAGAAGCTTTTCCGCCGCGACAAGATCCTCGGTGGTGTAGGGAAAGACCTGAAATCCGTCGCGTGTCAGAATCGCCGCCGCCTCGACGAGGCCAAAGACATCGGGCTGCAGAGTGTCTTCTTCCCCGATGACCTCGAGCTTGATCCAGGCGGTGTCGAAAATCTCGCGCGCCATCTGTGCCGTGGTCACGGCTTCCTTGACGCCGCGGCACCCGGCGGTATTCGGCAAAACCCGCACGCCAAGATCGCGGATCAGCGCCCAGAACCGTGCGCCCGCCTGGTTGCCGCCGGATTCACGCCGGAGCGAGACCGTCACGATCTCCACCCTGGCCGCCGCGATCGCCCGCGACAGGATCGCGGGCGAGGGATATTGCGCGGTTCCAGCCAGAAGCCTTGACGCTAATGCAACGCCATAGAGGGTAAGAGGGTCACCGCCGAAGACCGCGTCCTTGCCGGACTCTCTGTCCGCCGCCAAGTCAGCCTTCATGTCAGCCTCCTTGGCGCGGCGTGAGGATCTCGACCGCGTCGCCCTCTTTCAAGGGCGTGTCGCCGCGATCGCGCCGGCGGACGAACATCTGATTGAGCGCGGTCGCCACGGCGGCGTCTTCATAGTCGAGTTCGGCCAGCAGCGCGGCAAGGGTTGCCGCCGCGACGTCAAGCGCTTTGCCGTTCACGTGGATGTGCATCCATGACCTCCGGAAAATAAGCGTCTTCGAGCACGATTTGCGCGACCCGCCGGGCCAGTGCCGGGGCCAGCAAAAAGCCGTGGCGGTAAAGGCCGTTGACGGAAATTGTGCGCCCCTCGCGGCGGATTCTTGGAAGATTGTCTGGAAACGCTGGCCGCACGCCGGCGCCTGTCTCGACGATTTCCGCCTCGGCGAAAGCCGGATGCACGCAATAGGCGGCGCCCAGCAATTCGAGCATGGCGCGCGCGGTGATCCGGCCCGGCGTCTCGTTCTCGATCATCGTCGCGCCGATCATGAAGTGTCCCTCGCCGCGCGGCACGATATAGACAGGCTGGCGCGGATGCAGGAGCCGGACCGGCCGGGTCAGGGCGATGTCGCTTGTGGAAAGCACCAGCATTTCGCCCTTGACGCCGCGCAGATTGCGCAGGCCGTCTTGCGCCGCGAGGCCGCGGCAATCGACGGTCCAATCGGCGCGTCCCAACTCTTGGGCCGCATCCACGCCAAAGCGCAGGCTGACATTGTCGAAGGCGGCAAGCCGCATGACGAGATCCGCCATCGCCGCGCGCGGATCAAGATGCGCCTCTGACGGGAAAAACAAGGCACCCTCGAAGCGCCCTTCGAGATCGGGTTCAAGCGCCGCGATGGCCGCCGCGTCGATCGCCGTGAAACCGCTCGCGCGCCGGGCAAGACGGGTGAGCTCCGGCCGGTCGCGGGCGGGCGCGACAACCAGCGATCCGCGCTGTCTGGCGACGGGCACGGTCTCCGTCCAGAACCGGAGCGATTCGAGGCCAAGATCGAGAATGAGCGCTTCCGTGCTTTCGGCCTCGCACCAGGGGGCCAGCATGCCCCCCGCGAGATGAGAACAGCCAAGGCCCGGGCCTTCCCGCCGTTCCAGCAGTTCGACGGAAAGCCCCGCCTGGCCGCATTCGAAAGCGACGGCAAGGCCCGCTATTCCGGCGCCGATGACGCGAATATGCATGTCCCTACCCATGGGCGCGAGCCTTTCCCCGTCCACGGGCAAAAAAGGCGCGAAGAGGCGGGCCTTGAGCGGAGGATTCTCTTACCGGAAAACACACGGCCACCATCCCTACGCCAGTACGAGCTGGATCAGGTTCGAAGGGTCGCCGGGCCGCTTGTCAGCGCCGCCAGCCTCTCAGCCCCCTGCCGGGGATCCCCTAGGTTTCGATTTAGTTAGGCTCATGAACGGCATGCGTCAAGGATGGGGACGGGCTCGCGGGGATCAACAACGGGGTGCGGCTTGGAAGACCGGAATCAGCGGTGCGAGGGCAAATTAACCCTTTCCTGCCACATTAATGCTTTTTTATGGACCGAAAGAAACAATGGTTAACGTTGCGGTGATGGGAAACCGTCGCGGTCGCGGTTCGTTTTCCCTTTGGGACGAATGGGCAGAGCCTATGGATATTGCCATTCAGAAGACACAAAAGCCCCGGCAAAAGGCCGCGTTGAGACTGCTGCTCCGCGGTGCCGCGGCGGCGGCGGTGATGGCCGGATCCTTGCCGGCCCTTGCGGATTCCTGGCTGGATTCAATCAACCCCATGAATCTGTTCAAGGGGGAAAAATACGAAACCAAGATCGTGCCCGACGTTCCGGCGGAAGATCTCTACAATCAAGGGCTCGCCCGGCTGCAATCCAAGGACTACGAAGGCGCCGCCAAGAAATTCGCCGAGATAGAGAAGCAATATCCCTATTCGCAATGGCAGAGAAAGGCGGTTTTGATGACCACCTTCAGCCAATTTCAAAACGGCAGCTACGATGATGCAATTGCATCGGCGAAGCGCTATATCACGCTCTATCCTACTTCCCCGGACGTCGATTACGCCTATTATCTTGAGGGGATGTCCAACTACAATCAAATCCCCGACATCAGCCGCGATCAGGGCCGCGCGGCCAAAGCAGTCGAAATGTTCACCGTGATCACCGAAAAATACCCCAATTCGGAATATGCGGCGGATGCCCGCTACAAAATGCAGGTGGCCCGCGACCAGCTCGCCGGCAAGGAAATGCAGATTGGCCGCTACTATCTCAACCAGCATAATTATGTGGCGGCGATCAACCGCTTCCGCGAAGTTCTGTTCAAATATCAGACGACCCGTCACGCGGAGGAGGCCTTGGAGCGTCTGACCGAGGCTTACCTCGCGCTCGGCGTTCCCAACGAGGCACAGACCGCTGCCGCCGTTCTCGGCCATAATTTCCCGGAGTCCAGCTGGTACAAGGATGCCTATGCGCTGCTCCAGGGAGGCGGGTTGGAGCCGCATGAGGATCAGGGATCCTGGATCTCGAAGGTGTTTCACCTCGGTTAGCGGGCGGGCGACCCGTCCCTTTTCGTTGAAGAAGCACCGGCGCGCGAGGCGGCGGGCCGGCAATTTGCAACTTTTTCCCGTTTCAGGAAAAGATATAAGGAGCACAGGCCGCGCCTGACGGTGGCGCCTCGGGGAGCCCCTCGACTCCATGCTCGTTTCGCTTTCGATCCGCGATATTGTTCTGATCGACAAGCTCGATCTCGAATTCGGCCGTGGCCTTACCATTTTGACCGGCGAGACCGGCGCTGGCAAATCGATCCTGCTTGATGCCTTTTCCCTCGCGCTGGGGGCCAGGGGCGACGGCGGTCTCGTCCGCCAGGGCCAAGAGCAGGGCCAAGTCAGCGCAAGCTTCGAGCTTGCCCCCGGTCATCCCGCCCTCGCGGCGGCGAAGGCCCAGGATATTGTTGCCGATGGCGGCCTCATTCTGCGCCGGGTGCAACTCGTGGATGGCCGCAGCCGCGCTTTTGTCAATGATCAGCGGGTGACCACGCAAGCGTTGCGAATCATTACCCGGGAACTCGTTGAAATCCACGGACAGCATGATGATCGTGCTCTTGTCAATTCCGGCACGCATCGGCAATTGATCGATGCCTATGGCGGCTTGTCGTCCGAGACCGCCGCGGTGCGTGCCGCATTTTCGCGCATGCGCGGCCTCAAGGCGGAGAGTGCGCGGGAGCGGGAGCGCATCGACAAGGCGCGCGCCGAGGCCGATTACCTCCGCCATGCCTTCGCCGAGCTAACCAAGCTTGCCGCCCAGCCTGGCGAGGAGCTCGCGCTTGCCGAACGCCGCGCCACCATGATGCAAGCCGAGAAGGTCGCCGGAGAACTCCGCGATGTGCACGCGACGGTCACCGGCGAGCATTCGCCGCTGCCTGCCCTTTCGGCCGCGTTGCGCCGGCTCGAACGGCGGCAGCTTCAGGCCCCCGGCTTGATCGCGCCCGTCGCCGAGGCGCTCGATGCCGCCTTGCGGGCTCTCGATTTCGCCGGACAGGCCCTCGATCAAGCGTTGCGGGACGCCGATTTTGACCCGCGCGAATTGGAGCGGATCGAGGAAAGGCTGTTTGCCTTGCGGGCCGCGGGACGCAAATATGCGGTTCCCGCCGACGGGCTTTCCGCGCTTGCCGAAAAATTCCAGGCGGAGCTTGCCGATCTTGATGCCTGCGAGGCACGGCTCGCCGCATTAACGCGCGAGGCCGAGGCCGCGGAGTCCGCCTATCGGGCGGCGGCGCGGTCTCTGTCGACGGCGCGCAAGAAAGCCGCCGCTTCGCTCGATGCCGCCGTGACCGCCGAGCTCGCTCCGCTAAAACTCGAAGGAGCCCGCTTCATGACCGAAATCCGGGCCGAGGCGGAAGGCCCGGATGGCTGCGATCAAGTGGAGTTTTGGGTGAGGACCAACCCTGGCACCAAGCCCGGCCCCTTGATGAAAATCGCCTCGGGCGGCGAGCTTGCCCGCTTCATGCTGGCTCTCAAAGTGGTTCTCGCCGACCGGGGCTCGGCGCCGACCCTTGTCTTTGACGAAATCGACACCGGCGCTGGCGGCGCGGTCGCCGATGCGATGGGCCAGCGGCTTGCCCGGCTCGCCTCCCGCGTGCAAGTGCTGGCCGTCACCCACGCCCCGCAAGTCGCGGCAAGGGCGGGCGGTCATTTCCGGATCGTGAAGGATGCCGCCGACCAAGGTCAGCGCGTCGCGACGCGCGTCTTCCATCTTGAAAAAGAGGCGCGCCGCGAGGAAATTGCCCGGATGCTGGCCGGCGCGACGGTCACCGATGAAGCGCGGGCGGCCGCCTCGCGCCTTTTGGAGAGTGCCCGATGAGCACGGCAAGCCCCATGGCGGGTGCCGGAACGGCTGCGCGTCACGGGTGCCGGACCCTCGCCGCATGATCCCCGATCTGCCGGCCCGGGTTTACAATCATTCTTTTCGCATTGATCCGATCGTGCGCAGCCTGCTCGATACGGATTTCTACAAGCTTCTCATGCTGCAGATGATCTGGCGTCTGCAGCCAGAAACGCGCGTCACCTTCGGTTTAACAAACCGCTCGCCTTCGATCAGGCTCGCCAAGACCATCGCGGAAAGCGAAGTTGTTGCGCAGCTCGATCATGCCCGTGGTCTGCGGTTCCGGAAGAATGAGTTGATCTGGCTCGCGGGCAACAGCTTTTATGGCAAGACAAGAATCTTCGATCCCGGTTTCCTCGACTATCTTGCCGCCTTCCGGCTGCCGCCCTACGAACTTTGCCTGCGCGACGGCGAGTTCACATTGCGCTTTCCGGGTCCCTGGCGCGAAACGACCCTGTGGGAAATTCCGGCCCTCGCGATCCTGAATGAATTGCGGGCGCGGGCCGCGATGCGAAACATGGGCCGCTTCGAGCTCGATATTCTTTATGCGCGCGCCAAGGCGAAGCTCTGGAGCAAGGTCGAACGGCTGCGGGTGCTGGCGCGCGAAGGGCCGCTCAAGCTTTCCGATTTCGGTACCCGCCGCAGGCATGGCTTCTTGTGGCAGCGCTGGTGCGTCGAAGCCTTGCAGGAAGGGCTTGCGCACAATTTCATCGGTACGTCGAATGTCAAACTGGCCATGGATCTCGGCCTTGAGGCCATTGGCACCAACGCCCATGAATTGCCGATGGTCTATGCGGCGCTCGCCACCACCGACGAAGCGCTGCGCCAGGCCCCCTTCAAGGTGCTCGAGGATTGGGCGAAACTTTATGAAGGCAATCTTCGCATTCTTTTGCCGGATACTTTCGGGACCACGAATTTTCTCGCGGCGGCGCCCGATTGGGCCGCCGGTTGGACCGGGGCGCGCCCGGATTCCAAGCCGCCCATCGAAGGAGCGGATGAGCTCATCGCCTGGTGGAAGCAAAAGGGCCAGGATCCAACAGAAAAACTGATCGTTCTTTCCGACGCCATGACGATCGATTCGATCGAAGCCTCGGTGCGGCATTTGCGCGGGCGGGCGCAAATCTCGATCGGCTGGGGCACCAATCTCACCAATGATTTTTCGGGCTGCGTGCCGCATGGCGCGGGCACTGATCTCGCGCCGCCTTCTCTCGTCTGCAAGGTCACCGAGGTCGAAGGCCGCCCCGCCGTGAAACTCTCCGACAATCCGAGCAAGTTTTTAGGACCGCCGGACGAGATCGCCCGCTATGAGCGGGTGTTTGGCTATCATCGGGGCGTGCCCCGCCCGGGTTGAATCGTGATCCTGAAAAGTTGCAGACTTTTTGGATGAGATCATGCAGCAAACAAAGATAGCATGATCTGCACAAAAGTTGGCGAGGTCCGTCGCTTTAGACGAGAGAAAATTTCCGGTCCACTGGAACGCAATCTTGAGAACATCCAACCAAGGCGCCAATCAGTCAGAGCAAGCCGCCTCGCGCGGCTCACCTGGTGAAGTGTTTCGTGTCTTCCTCAAGCTCGGCGTCACGTCGTTCGGCGGGCCGATTGCCCATCTCGGCTATTTCCATGACGAGCTGGTGGTGCGGCGAAAATGGATCGACGAACCGGGCTACGGCGATCTCGTTGCCTTGTCTCAGTTCTTGCCGGGACCGGCGTCCAGCCAAGTGGGATTTTCGCTCGGCGTGCTTCGCGGCAACGGACTTCTGGGCGGTTTGGCGGCATGGTTTGCTTTCACCATGCCATCAGCCTTGATCCTGCTCGCCTTCGCGCTCGGAGCGGCGGCGTTCAGCGGCCCTCTTGCTGAAGGATTCTTGCACGGATTGAAGCTCGTCGCCGTTGCTGTGGTGGCGCAAGCCATCTGGGGCATGACTCGAACACTGACACCGGATCGGGCGCGCGCCGGGATTGCGCTGGCGGCAGTTGGCGTCATCGTCATATCCGGCGGGTCGCTCGGACAGATCGCTGCGATTGCACTCGGTGCGTCCGCCGGGTTTCGTCTTTGCCGTGGAGAAGGCGCGCCAGTATCGGGGCATCTGACTTTCCCCGTCTCTCGGCGCAGCGGAACCGCGGCCCTCATCCTGTTTGCTGTGCTCTTCCTCGCTCCGCCAATCATCGCTGGTGGAGATGGCCACCATGCTATCGCGCTTTTCAACGCTTTCTACCGGTCTGGCGCGCTCGTCTTCGGCGGTGGTCACGTCGTACTGCCATTGCTCCAAGCTGCCGTTGTCGCCCCCGGCTGGGTGACAAACGAAGTATTTCTAGCGGGCTACGGGATGGCGCAGGCCGTGCCGGGACCGCTCTTCACCTTCGCCGCCTATCTCGGCGCAGTGATGGGGCCAGCACCAAACAATCTCGCGGGCGCCGTCATCGCGCTCGTCGCAATATTTTTGCCGGGCTTGTTGCTCGTCTATGGGATGCTGCCGTTCTGGGACACGCTGCGCGCGCACCAATCCGCTCAAGCCGCCATGCGCGGCGCGAATGCGGCGGTCGTCGGTATTCTTGGGGCGGCTCTTTATAGCCCGGTCTGGACGAGCGCCGTGCTGACGCCGCGAGATTTCGCACTCGCGCTGGCGGGATTTCTGCTGCTGACCGTCTGGAAGGCCCCGCCGTGGATCGTGGTTGTGCTCCTCGCCTCTGCCGGAGCGCTGATAGGCGCGGTGCGTAATTTTTGAAATTCTACACAGCGTCTTGCACTTGTTGGGAAGAATTCACCGCGCCAGACGTGCCGCAACTCAATTTTGGTTCGGAAACCGTCGCCCGCCAGACCCTGAGCCGGCCGCTAGCAGTGGTTTCACACAGCCTTCGTGGAGAGCCGAGCTGACATTTCTACGAGTCGATCTTGAGAACAACACGAAAGCGGGCCTTGCCGCTCATCATCCGGTCATAGGCGGCCTGGGCTTCTTCGAGCGGATAAATCTCGTTCATCGAGGCGACCTTATTGAGCTGACTGAACCAGAGCGTATCTTCCGAGTCGGCCGCAGTGCCCGAATACCAGCCCCGCACCGAAGCGCGCTTCACGAGGAGGTCCATGGAATTGACGGTGAGAGCGCCGACCGCGCCGATCACCATCAGGGTTCCGTTGACACCGAGGCCGCCCGAGATCGCCTGCATGGCGCCAGCATTTGTGACGGTGGCAAGGATGGCCTTGGCGCCACCCATGGCCTGCAGCGCTTGGGCCACGTCACCCGCTTCGCTGTCGATGTAATCATGCGCACCGAGGGATCGCGCCAGGGCTTCCTTGTCGCGCCCCCGATTGATCGCCACGGTCCGGAATCCCGACCGGGCGGCGAATTGGATGCCGAGATGGCCAAGCCCGCCGACACCATGGATCGCCACCAGATCGCCTGGCCCTGCGCCGCAATTCCGAAGGGCGTTGAAGGTGGTAATGCCGGCGCAGAGGAGCGGCGCGGACTCAACAGCGTCCAGCGCCTCCGGCACATGCGCCAGCGCCGAGGCGAGCGCGAGCATGTGGGTTGCATAGCCGCCGTCGCGGGTTATGCCGGTGGCGCCGTGGATGTTTTCGCAGGCGAAGGCATCGCCCCGCTGGCAATGGCTGCAGTAGCCGCATGAACCGCCGTGCCAGCCAACCCCAACCCGCGCGCCAACATCCCAGCCTTCAACGTCCGGACCCAGGGCGTCGATGACGCCGATCACTTCATGACCGGGAATGCGTGGATAGCTGAGACCCGGCATGTGACCTTCGACAATGAAGGAGTCACTATGGCAAACCCCGCAGGCCCGCACGCGGATGCGGACCTCGTGACGGCCGGGCTCGGGAAGCTCGCGCTCTTCTAAGCGAAAGCGTCCGCCGGGTTCCGGGACGACCATTGCGCGCATCTTCGGCATTGGCAGGCTCCGCTGTGGGTTAGACCAGATAAGCCCTAGATAGGTAGGTGTTGAAGGCGCGCAGACAAGGTGCGACCTCGCGGTGCAATGCCGTTCAAACCGCGCAAAAAATCACACGGCCAAAGTTAATCCTATCGTAGAATTTCGCTCGCCCCAAATCCCCGCACCGCACGTCGCGCCGCTTTGTTATGCTTGTCATCCGTAGCCATTCGCCCGTGATTTCCGCAAGAAAAAATCCGGCGCAAAAACTTAATACTAACCGATCGTTTTGTCCGCGCAAAATCCGGGCATCGGACTTTGCGCCCTCTTGCAAAAGTGCTTTTGCACAGACCGTCAATCGGACCAAAATGTTTCACGTGAAACAATTTTGTCCGATTGGCCCTTCATTCCGGTCAAAACTGATGGCTCAGCCATCAGCGCTCCGCGCACCACCACATTTACCCGGCCGCGATTTTTCTGGAACGGGGTGCTGATGGGGCGCGGCTTCCTTCGTGACTTTGCGCACGCTCCACTTTGTTGAACTCGCTTGGTGTCCGCGCATGACGCGCGCCCGCTTCGCCCGCGATAACGGCGCCCGCCGCGGCGTAGCTGAGCGCGGTCGCGAGCAGAACCGACAAGATGATTTTCTTCGATAGCATTGATTTGCCCTCACCTGTTCGAAAGAATCCCTCGCCCCGCGAGCCCGTGCTTGCGGATGGAGAGAAACGCGACGGATCCACGGGCCGCACTCAAAGATATGGGGATGATTTGGCGCGAGTCGAGAAACCTCATCGCGCCAAGGCTTCGGTCTCTCTTACGCGAGCCGCGCCGGCACATTCGAAAAAAGAGAGCCTAGCCCTTCCGCCATTGTCGGATGGGCGAGAATGGCATCGCGCAGGCCCGTGTAGGGCAGGCCCGCCAGCATAGCCGTCTGCACCACGGCCATGACCTCGCCGGCTTCGCTCCCGATCATCGTGAAGCCAAGAATGCGGTCGTCACACCAGCCACATCGAGCCCAATCCCGGCGGTGTTGGGACTGCGCCCTGCAGCGACCAAAATGTCGCTGCCCTCGATCGTCCGCTCCCCTGAAGAGCTGCGCAGGAGAAGGCTGACTTTCTCTCCCGAGCGGCCCTGCACGCGGCGTGTCTCAGCCGTCACGAGAATGTCGATTCCTTCGTCACTGAGGATCCGGCGTATCTCATCCGCGACGTCTTGATCCTCCCGGCCGGCAAGCTGAGGTCCGTACTCGATGATCGTGACGCGGCTGCCGAAACGGCGATAGGCCTGGGCCATTTCGAGGCCGACATAGCCGCCGCCAAGCACAATCAGATGCTGCGGCACATAGTCGAGCTCCAGGGCTTCGATATTGGTCAGCGGCCCGGCCGCATAGAGGCCGGGCACGTTCGGAATGGCCGCATGTGTTCCGATGTTGATGAAAAGCTGATCGCCCGACAACACGCGCGTTCCGCCGTCATTCAAGCGCACCTCAAGCGTTTTCGGCGCCACGAATGTCCCGGCTCCCATGATCAGTTCGGCGCCGCTTGCCTTGTATAGCTGCGAATGGATGGCGATCATATCTTCGACCATACCGCGCTTACGCTGACGGACTTTCGCCATGTCGATGGCGACGGACCCGGTCATCGCGCCGAAGTGCGGGGCGTGATGCACCAAGTCCGCAACTTTCGCGCTCCAGATCTCGTTCTTGCTCGGAAGGCAGTTGGTGTTGGGGCAGGAGCCGCCAATCAAACGGCGCTCCACCACGGCCGTGCGCCGCCCGGATCGCGCCATGTGCCAGGCCAGAAACATGCCGCCATTTCCACTGCCAAGGACAAGCGTTTCATACTGTTCCGTTTGAGGCATGGCTTACTCCTCTCCTCGCGCAATCTTCGCCTGTCACCCTTTGGGCTCAGGATCCCCGTCGAGGTTCAGCAGGTGAGGAAGTCGCGGATGGTCGCCGCGATCTCGTCAGCGTGCGTCTCCAGCGCGAAGTGGCCCGTGTCGAAGAAGCGAACCACCGCACCGGGAATGTCGTGCTTGAACGCCTCGGCCCCGGAAGGCAGGAAGAATGGATC
>DATJLX010000094.1:0-8399 GCA_035509135.1 Methylocella sp. | reverse complement strand
CTCGATCGCCTCATAGCGCTGCCGCAGCGCGTCATATTCGGCATCCGAAACGGTTGGCGCGTCCTCGGTGTAATAGCGCTTGTCATGCTGGGCGATCTCTTCGCCGAGGCGGGCATGTTCGCGGCGCGCTTGCGCTTCGCTGAGGGTGTCGATGGGGGCGGGCTTTTTCATGCGCCCGAAATTAGCACGACCCGCGAGCCGGGGAGAAGTTGTGGCCTGCGGGGACCGCCGGGCTGGCCTGAACTCGGTCGTCCGCCTCTTAAGACCGCGCCGGCCGGAATCCCATGACGGTCAGATAGAGACCAAGGACGCAGGTGATCGCGGTCGCAAAAGGGAAGAATTTCTCGAAATTCATGTTTTCAAAAAGGGCGCCTAAGGTGTCCGGCGGCGCCAGAAGAAAGACGAGCCCGCGGATCAGCTGGATCCAGCCAAACAGTGTGATGACAACCGGCAAAACACCGCCAGACCAAACTTTATGGCTAAGAACAATGGCAAGACCAATGGCGAGTGTGATCAAACCGATGAGAAAGAGAAGCGGGCCATCGTGCGCCATCCGAGACGCCATCTCGAGAAAAGACTGCCGGTGCAGAATCATCGTCAAGCCAAGCACAAGGGTGGTGAGCCCGATGATCCGGCTGAGAAAAATGGTGAGCGGGCGCATGGCTATCCTCCGTCGCGCGAGGCGGAATGCGATCCGACCCCAAAGCAGGGCTTATTCGGCGGCGCGCTTCAATTCCGGGAAGGTGCAGCGCGCCTCGCTCTCGGGTTTGTTGAAAGCAAGGACCTTGGCTTGCTCGACGAAGGGCAAATTCAGCGTCTGCCAGACATCGACCATGCTTTCCACGAGCTGCACAATATGGGCATCCGTGTGCAAGGGGCTTGGCGTGATGCGCAAACGCTCCTCGCCCTTGGCGACCGTCGGATAGT
Organism: Methylocella sp.; assembly: GCA_035509135.1. Classification (GTDB taxonomy): domain Bacteria; phylum Pseudomonadota; class Alphaproteobacteria; order Rhizobiales; family Beijerinckiaceae; genus Methylocapsa. The sequence continues at coordinate 7,472 of DATJLX010000094.1, read as the reverse complement.
TGATCGGCTGGATATAGATCGCGTGACGTTCGAGCAAGAGGTCGGTCGCGCGTTTGCAAAGCTCGGCGTCGCCGACGAGAACCGGCACGATATGGGAGGGATTGGGCATCACCGGCAAGCCCGCTGCACTCAAGGCATGTTTGGTGAGCATCGCCTGGCGGTGGTGCTGCGCGCGAAGCGCCTCGCCTTGCTCTTGTTTCAGGAGGCGAACAGCGGTCGAGGCGGCGGCGGCGATGGCCGGCGGCAGCGCTGTCGTAAAAATAAAGGCTGGCGCATGCGAGCGCACCGCATCGACAATCGAAGCCTTCGCCGCGATATAGCCGCCGAGCGTGCCAAATCCCTTGGCAAGGGTTCCCTCGATGACGTCGATCTCATCCATGACGCCGTCGCGCTCGGCGATGCCGCCGCCATGCGGGCCGTAGAGACCGACCGCATGCACCTCGTCCATATAGGTCATGGCCTTGTAGCGGCGCGCCAAATCGGCGATCCCGGCGACCGGGGCGATGTCGCCATGCATCGAATAGAGGCTCTCGAAGACGATCAGCTTGGCCCTCTCGCGGCCCGCCGCGCGCAACAGCTCTTCAAGATGGGCGAGATCATTATGCCGGAAGATCTGGCGCTGCGCCTTGGAGCGGCGGATGCCTTCGATCATCGAATTGTGATTGAACTCATCCGATAGGATGAGGCAATCGGGCAGGAGGCCGCCGATCGTGGAAATCGCCGCCAGATTGGAAATCCAGCCCGAGGTGAAGACGAGCGCCGCCTCCTTGCCATGGAGGCCCGCCAATTCGGCTTCGAGCGCGACGAGGGGGTGATTGGTGCCCGAGATATTGCGGGTGCCGCCCGCCCCTGCACCATGCCGGACGGCGGCCGCCGTCATCGCCTCGATCACCTGCGGATGCCGGCCCATGCAGAGATAGTCGTTGGAACACCAGATCACGACCTCCGTGACGCGATCGGGACCATGCCACAGGGCGTGCGGAAACGTCTTCGCGTCCCGCTCGAGGTCGGCGAAGACCCGGTAACGGCGCTCCTCCTTCAACTTTGAAATCGCATCTTCGAAGAAACGCGAATAGGGCATGTTGAACGGTCTCCGATATTCCGGTCGCGGCGAGCCCGCGCGTGGCGGCGTGACTGTAAAAAGGCTGGTTTTGTTTGCCTCTTTTACAACTGGCGGACGCCGGAATTTCGGCGAGGCGCCTTCAACATGGTCATCGCGGGGTATTTATGCGAAGGATTTATTCCCCGCGGCACTCCAAGGCTTTAACGAGGTTCCCGCGAGCCGTCAAACCCCTTCTCCATCATCCTCCAAACCATGCGCATTCTTGTCACAGGCAGCGCCGGATTCATCGGCTTTCACATGGCCCGCCGCCTTCTCGACGAAGGCCATGATGTTGTAGGCGTCGATGGGTTTACGCCCTATTACGATCGCCGCCTCAAGCTGCGCCGTCATGAGATTTTGACGGAAAGACCAGGCTTTTCCGGCCATGTGGTGATGCTCGAGGACTTCACCTCGCTGCAAAAAATTTATGGCGGGGGGTTCGACGCGGTCTGCCATTTCGCCGCGCAGGCAGGGGTGCGCTACAGCCTCAACAATCCGCGCGCCTATGTTGACGCCAATCTGACCGGAACCTTCAATCTGCTGGAATTGATGCGCCAAGCCCCGCCGTCGCATGCGCTGATGGCGTCCACCTCGTCGGTCTATGGTGCCAATGTGAAGGTTCCATTTCGCGAGACCGACCCGGCCGATCACCCGATGTCGCTTTATGCCGCGTCGAAAAAGGCCAATGAGGAGATGGCGCATGCCTATAGCCATCTCTTCAAGATCCCGATCACCATGATGCGATTCTTCACGGTGTACGGCCCGTGGGGCCGGCCGGACATGGCGCTCTTCAAATTCGCGGCGGCGCTCTTCGAAGGTCATCCCATCGATATTTACAATCACGGAAAAATGAGCCGGGACTTCACCTATATCGACGACCTCGTCGAAGCGATGACCCGGCTCATGGGCCACGCGCCGCCCCCGGCGGAAGAGAGAGCGCCGACGCCGACAGGCGACAGCCTTTCGCCTGTCGCGCCTTGGCGCATCGTGAACATCGGCAATGAATCGCCGGTGGAACTCATGGCCTTCGTCGCCGCCATCGAGACCGCGACCGGCTTGCGGGCCAGCTGCCATTTCATGGACATGCAGCAAGGCGACGTTCCGGTCACTTTCGCCGATACGTCGCTGCTGTCACGGTTGACAGGGTTTCGACCAAAAACGCCCGTCCAAGAAGGAGTTCGGCATTTCATCGCCTGGTATCGCGACTATTTTGGAGTGTGAAGCCACCGTTAAGACAATGGCCGGGCTTTCACCCGGCCATGACGAGCGGCAAATCCTCCGCCGGCCGTGCAAATCACGGCGTCACGGAACCCCGGACGCGGCCGCCCGGCACGCGGCATGAGCAGCCGTTGCCGATCCAGGATGCATTACGGAGTTCGCAAGTTTTCGTCGGGGTCGTGCAGGAATTCCCCTCCTGAGCCACGCTGCGCCCGGTCACCAAGGGTGCGGTGGCCGTCGCCGCAGCGGCGGCCGGCACCGCCGCCGCTGCTTCCACGGGGGCGGTCAGAGCCCCGAACAATCCGCCGACCGGATTATTATAGGCGCTCGGAGAATTCACATAGCCATTGGTCACGGAACCCCGTGCCAGTCCGCCCGGCACGCGGCAGGAACAACCATTGCCGATCCAGGACGCATGATAGAGTTCGCAAGTTTTCACAGGCGTGCTGCAGAAATTTCCGGCAGCATCCATTTGGGCCCAGGCGGGGCCGCTCACGGTCAACGCCGCACCCAGCGCGGCCGATGCCAAATAAATGGCAGTGCGTTTCATTGCGTTCTCCCTTCTTTGCGGGTGCGATTCTCGACGTCCGGCGGAGCGAGAAGGGAACGATCTCGCTCCGCCGCGATTGTCGGAACCGCTCGGCAAACATCGGGCTGCCCGAAACGTTCCATGAACTCCAACTTGGCGGGTGACACTGAGCCGCTCCGGCTGGCTGCTCATTCGAGAGCACCAGAGCTTTGCTAACCGGAATTCTTACGAAGCGTGTTTCCCGCCGCGCGGATCAGCGCGTCACAGTACCCCACATGCGGCCCCCAGCCGTCCGGCAAGAACAATCCTCGCCGATCAAAGCTTCGTGGTGAAGGCCGCAAACCAGGACTGGGGTCGCGCACAATCTCCCGACGGTCGCAACACTCCGGCCTGAGCGGAGAAATTCCGGTGTCCAGGTGCTGGAACGATCGCTACAGCCGCTCCCGCCCGGGTTCGGATAACCCTCAGTTTCCATCACCGCGCATTGACTGAGTGATGACGCCAAAAAAAGAGGAGGGGTGGCTTGGCCATCAAAGGCCAGGGCCGGACCGTTCGGGACCATTCCCGCTCCGAACGCGGCGCCGATAAGAAGTAAAGTAACGCGTTTCATCCGCTTTCTCCTCTTGCGTCCCCTTTGCAGGCGGCTCGCCGGAGATGCGATTATCGGCATCGGGGAGTTTAAATCTTTTACGACAAATTGTAAAAATACTTTCACCAAAGTGTCATCAGAATGACATATCTCGGCAAAAAATCAAGTAGAAGATGAACCTTTTAAGAAAAACGGCCGGTTTGATCCGGCCGTGATGTCACTGAAGGACCGCCTTTAAAAACCAAATATTCAGGGCGTCACCGAGCCCCGCACCCGCCCGCCAGGTGCCCGGCACGAACAGCGATTGCCGACAACGGAGACGAGATAGAGCTCGCAGGTCTTCACCGGCGTCATGCAGACATTGCCGGGCTGCCCGATTGCCATGCTCCGGCCGGTGACCAATGCCGCCGGGGTTCCGGTCGCCGCGGCGACCGGCGCGCCCGCCAGAGTTGTCAAGGGTGCGGTCCCAGAGTTGTCAAGGGCGCGGTCACTGCAGCAATCCATCCAAAGGGATTGGTGTAATCGTAAGTATAAGCGTTAGGATAAGTGTAGCCGTAAGGATATCCGTAATTATAGACGTATCTATACTGATAAGGATACCCATAGATGCCAAAAGTCCGCGGATTATAGGCGTTATCGTAGGGATAGTCGGGATTGCCCAGCACCGCTGCTCTTCGAACATGAATTTGCGCTCCGGCGGAGCCGCTCGCGAGCATCGCCGAAACCATCATTGCCGCGGTCCAACATTTTGCCATGCGATTCATGGCGCTCTCCTCATTTGAGCATATCGTCACCGGTGGCCGGGAGGGAGCGAACAGACTCAACCCCTGCCTCCGTGGCAGTCCACGCGAAACAAGGGTTCACCGAGAATTGTTCCATGAAGGAATTGGACAGGGCGAGAATGCGCCTCACGCGTCTTGAAAATTCCAAACACTCCGGCCGGGTTTGTCCCCGCCGGAGGAGCAATTCATTTTGCCTTGCAAAGCGATAATTACGGCGTCACCTAACCGAACCCCGCGCGTGCCCCCCGGGGACTCTGCAGGAACAGCCATTCCCAATATAAGAGGCGTGGTAGAGTTCGCAGGTCTTCACAGGCGTCGTGCAGAAATTCCCCAACTGCCCGGTTGCCACGCTCCGGCCCGTGACGAGCGGAGCGGCGGCTGCCGCATAAGGAGCGGCATAGCCAGGGTAACCATAGCCATAGCCGTAACCGTAAGGATATCCATAGCCGTAGGCGTAATCATAGGGATAGCCATAGTCATAGCCATAGTCTGAGGCTGCAAGGGCGCCAAGGACGCCAAGCCCGAGCCCAAGCCCGGCGTATGCTGGCCACCCGCCACCCCAGCCCCAGCCGCGATTCCAGCCCCAGCCGCCACGACCCCAGCCGCCATGCCAGCCGCCATGCCAGCCGCCAAAGCCACCTCGAAAGCCGCCTCCTCTGAATGCTAGAGCCGGCGTGCCCGCCACCAGAGCCGCACCCAGTGCAACCGTTGCCATGAGAATACTGTAGCGCTTCATCGCAATCTCCCTAATTATCCTTGGCTTTCTCTCGCGCAACCGCAACGCACGCGCCGCTGGTAGGAAAGAATATGGCTAAGGTCGTCCTCTCACGCCGATATACAAGGCCCTGAATGAAAAGAGCATTTAATAATTATCTCGGATCACCTTCATTCGCGGTGACTTGATTGCTGGAGCGGAACTTGTCCTGGTCCGTTTTCCTCAGCGCCAGCCGCCGCGTTCCGGCCCGACATGAGGCAAGCCCGCGGCGACCGCTAATGGGTAGGGATCAATAGGGATAAGCATAGCCATAGGCGTAATAGGGATAGCCGCAGCTATTCCCCCATCCCCAGCCCCAGCCATAATAGGGATTGCAGTCATACGCATAGGGATACCCCCAACCGTAGCCGAGACCGAGCGCCGCATACGGCCACCAACCGCCCCGACGCCAGCCGCGATTCCAGCCCCAGCGATTCCAGCCGCCCCATCCCCCGCGCCAGCCGCCACGCCAGCCGCGATATGGCCCTACGACCGCGACACTGCGGCCGGCAAATAGGCCACCCCGCCAGCCGCCAAAGCCGCCCCCGCGCCAGCCGCCCCAGCCGCCACGGAACCCGCCAAAACCGCCACGGAACCCGCCAAAGCCGCCATGGAAGCCGCCGCCTCTGAACGCCGCCGCCGGACTGCTCGCAACCAACGCCGTGCCCAGCACGGCCGTCGCCACGAAAACACCTAAACGCTTCATCGCCCGCTCTCCTAACCAATAGGGCCATTCTGGCCGGCGCCGCCGGAATGGCGAATGAACAATTTCGCTCCAACGCCGTTTATCTTTGCAAAGACAACCGAGGGCGAAACACCACTTCCGTGAAATCGTTCCAATTTTTTTGACGAGCGTGTCAGAGGGCGTGCGGCTCTCGCAGGCCCGCTGCGCACCCAAGCGGTGGCAAGCTTTCGGCTTGGCTTTGGAGGAAGCAGTGCCGAGGCAACTACGATGAGCATGATGAGCAGATGGCTGCACGCACGTCTGGCGGGCTTGATCAAGACCGGCTCGCTCGAAATCGAGACGGCGAATGGACAGACGTTGACCATAGGCGATGGATCGGGAAGCAGGCTTGGCCTGCGCTTCAATGACAGGAGCGCCCTGTTCCAGCTCCTGGCCGACCCCGAACTGCAATTCGGCGAGCTTTACATGGACGGCCGGATCGCGGTGACCCAAGGCACACTCTTCGATGTGCTGATGCTCGCGGCCGGAAATTTATGGCGCCCGGACGGCTCGCACTGGCTCCGCCTGCTGGAAAAAGCCCGCGGCGTGCTGCGCCTGGCGAGCCGCCCCAACGGCCTCTCGCGGGCGCAGCGAAACGTGGCCCATCATTATGACCTCGATGCCGATTTCTACACCCGGTTCCTTGATTCCGGGATGCAATACTCCTGCGCCTATTTTGACCGCGACGGCCAAAATCTCGAGAACGCCCAGCTCGCCAAGAAGCGCCATATCGCGGCGAAGCTTCTGATCGAGCCCGGCCAGAGCGTCCTCGATATTGGCTGTGGCTTTGGCGGCATGGCGATCTATCTGGCGCGCTTCTGCGGCGCCAGCGTGACCGGCGTGACGCTTTCGCAAACCCAGCTTGGCGTCGCCCGCTCCGGCGCCGCCGAATTGGGTCTTTCGGGGGCCACCGATTTCCGGTTTTGCGATTACCGCGAGCTCGACGGGCGGTTCGACCGTATCGTTTCGGTCGGCATGTTCGAACATGTCGGCCTTGCCCATTACGACATGTTTTTCCGGAAGATCGGTCAATTGCTCGACACGGACGGGATCGCTCTCATCCACACCATCGGCCGGGCGGATGGGCCGTGTCCAACCAATCCATGGGTCAAGAAATATATTTTTCCCGGCGGCTACATGCCCGCCCTTTCCGATATCATGCCCTCGATCGAACGCAGCGGCCTCTTCGTCACCGACATCGAAATCCTGCGGCTCCATTATGCCGAGACAATCAAAGCCTGGCGTGAACGGTTCGGAGCGCGGCGCGCGGAGGTCGCGGCCCGCCGCGGCGAGCGATTCTGCCGGATGTGGGAACTTTATCTGGCCGGCTCCGAATGCGCATTCCGCCGCGAGGGATTCGTGGTCTTCCAGATCCAGCTTTCCAAGAAGCTCGGCACTGTTCCCCTTACCCGCGACTATATCGGCCGCATTGAAGCCTATTTGCGCGGACGCGATTCGGCGGAGGCGAAACTGCGTCTGGCCGGCGAATAGAGACCGCTTCGGAAGGTTGCGGACTTTCGAGGATGGCATGTCAATGAGACGATAGAAGAAAGCATGAGCGATTCAAAAGAGGATGGCTCATGCCCGGTTTCGGTCTTTCGCAAAAGAGGGGCTGCCCATGGCTGCCGTCGCAGGGGGGTTCGAAGCAGCCTCCTTCAACCAAACGCCGCCCTTCGAGAATATCGATCTCTTCGCGACCGATGTCGCGCTCCGCGAAGCGCTGTCGCGCGCTGGGGCCGATCCCGCCGCGGCGGGTCTATCCGCTTTCGGCCAG
>DATJLX010000093.1:0-7420 GCA_035509135.1 Methylocella sp. | reverse complement strand
GTGATGACGATGATCCTGATGATTGGCGCGGTCAGCAGCATCGCGAACATGTAGGTCATGAACGCCTGATGAAGCCGAATCTGCCACGTCTTGATCGCGACAAACCCCAGCACGCCCGACGCGAGCACGCAAATTGCGAAGATCAGGAGGATGTTGAAGAATGGTGGCCCACTGGTTGTCGCGGCTGAGCCTGTCCGCATCAGAAACGCAAGCGCCAAGATCATGGATGCGGCAACGATGGCGAGCATCAACCGCCCAGACACACGGTGCACAATAGGCCATTTCCGGCGCACGCGCGCCGAGAATTGCAACACACCAAGAAACAACGCCAATCCGGCAGCGGCCGTGTGCACCAACATGGTGCCGCGGCTGGCGACGTAGGTCGACACTTGGTGGTGAACGAGAGAGCCAACACGCGAAGAGGGATTCAGACTAATGACTGCTGAGATGGAACGCAGATACAGCTCTGGCGCACGCGGGGTGAAGTATTGCGCCATGTATTCGATGGCCATCGGGGCGTAGACAAGACACGCAAAACCGATCGCAAGCCACGCTGTAAGGCCCACGGATTTCGAGGACATCTTCATAGAAACCGGCCAGTGATCTTCGCGGTCACGGTGCGCCTCGATGGTCCTTCAAGCTCTTCCAATGAGGCCGCCTCCGCCCTGACCGTACCGACATTCCCGCAAGCCCAGGCTGAGGTCATGACACAACAACCGGAGACCCCGGCCATTAATTTCTCGTTCTCCGGATCGCACCCTCTCGGTTTGACGCCGAAGCCGCGTTGGCCTAGATACTACTTTTGAGCCAAGCAACACCTTTAGGCATAGCTCGGAAGAAATATTTGCGCAATAGGATTAGTCGCTAATCGAAAGTGTCATAATGTAACGGCCTCGCAGCCGGTTTGACTCCGATGTCGCATCTACCGTTTGGATCGTTGTTTTGATGGCCATCAGCGACTTGTTCTTTGTGAAGCGCTCTGCGCATGTTGTTTCCGGATAAGGAGAAATACTTGATGACACATATCGACGAAGATGATGTCATTCGAAGTGTTGCAGAGGCACTTCAGTATATTTCTTATTATCATCCACCAGACTTCGTTAAAGGCCTCGTGCTGGCCTATGAGCAGGAGCAAGCACCTGCCGCTAAGGATGCGATCGCGCAGATTCTCATCAACTCACGCATGGCCGCCGAAGGGCATCGCCCGATGTGCCAGGACACCGGCATCATTACCGTGTTCTTGACGATCGGAATGGATTTGGACTGGAGTGGGGCGACGATGAGCATTGACGACATGGTCAATGCCGGTGTCCGCCGTGCCTACACCGACCCCGACAATCCTCTGCGTGAGTCGATTGTCGCCGATCCCGCGGGTGCGCGCCAAAACACGCATGACAATACGCCTGCGGTCATCCATCACAACGTTGTCCCGGGCGACAAGCTCGGCCTCCACGTCTTCGCCAAGGGAGGCGGGGGCGAAGCAAAGGCGCATTTCGCGGTTCTCAATCCATCGGATTCAATCGTCGATTGGGTGCTACGCACAGTGCCCACCATGGGTGCCGGTTGGTGTCCTCCGGGAATGCTAGGAATCGGCATCGGGGGTAATCCCGAGAAAGCGATGGAGCTTGCCAAGATCGCCCTCACGGAGCCGCTCGATATGCAAGAACTGCAACAGCGCGGGCCTCAGGGGCGGCTGGAGGAGCTCCGCATCGAACTCTACGAGAAGGTGAACGCTCTCGGAATCGGTGCCCAGGGCCTGGGTGGTCTGACGACCGTTTTGGACGTCAAGATCAGGGACTATCCCACGCATGCGGCATTGCTGCCTGTCGCGGTGATCCCGAACTGTGCCGCTACTCGCCATATCGCATTTGAGCTGAACGGTGATGGGCCTGCCCAATTTTCGGCGCCCGATCTCAGTATCTGGCCGAAGCTCTCCGAAGATACCAGCGCTGGAAAGCGGAGAGTGAACGTGGACGGGTTGACAAAGAAAGATTTCGCGAATTGGAGTGCGGGGGACGGGCTGCTGCTGAGTGGCAAGATACTGACCGGCCGTGACGCTGCGCACAAGCGCCTGACGGATATGCTCGACCGCGGGGAGGCACTGCCGGTCGACTTTACGAACCGCCTTATTTACTATGTCGGGCCAGTCCCTCCGACCAAGTCGGAGGTTGTGGGCCCTGCTGGTCCAACGACTGCCACGCGCATGGATAAGTTCACACGCCAGATGCTTCAAGAGACTGGCCTGATTGGAATGATCGGCAAGGCAAACCGCGGGCCCGAGGGTCTTGCCGCGATCCGCGATGCCGGCGCCATCTATCTGGTGCCGGTCGGCGGAGCCGCCTACCTGGTTTCGAAGGCGATCGTCAATGCCCAGATCGTGGCCTTCGAAGATCTTGGCATGGAAGCCATCTACGAATTCGAAGTCAAGGATATGCCGGTGACCGTGGCGGTCGATGCGGCAGGCAATGCCGTTCACACAATGGGGCCACAAGAGTGGTGTACCCGGATCGGCAAAGTATCGATGAACTATCTGGAGGCGCCGCTCATCGCGGCCCATGGCTGAGTCTTTGCAACCATCGTCTCTCCGTAGCGGTCAGTCAGGCGCGGGGCCTCACTTCCTAGTTTGAGAGAAAGGTCCTATTCTGGACACTCGGTTGCATCTGTCAGATCTCGCGTCACGAGCAGCGGCATGGCGAGCGGGGGTGGCCGTGAAGTCGTTCCAGACTGGATCGCGGCAATGCGCGTGCCCGAAATATCATGCGTCGACAATGGCTCCGCGCCCGTCTTGGTGGGTCAGGGTGGAGTACCGGACCCTGGCGCGATCCCGAAAGGCCGGCTGGCTGATCGTCGGGACCTTGCTCAGTCTCGGGCGGAAGCTCCAGACCAGCCACGGCAACCCTCGCAGACCTGGCGTCTTCGCGATGCTGCTAATCGCATCCCGCTCGATGTCGCTGAAAGAATGAAGTCGTTCTTCAGGGAAGATCAAGACGATGACGGGCAGGGATCCCGATGGATGCGGACTTGGCCAAAAGATTTCTTGCCTTCTACTGTATAGCGATATGATGCTTCGCAGCGGCACAGTCAGTTTTCGCGTGCGGGAAAGCGTCGAGCGGCTGGGGCGCGCCATGGGCCTCCATCATGTAACACTTGGTTTAACTTTCGATTTTATCACGCTCTCTGCCGACGATGCTTCGGCTCTGCAGGCCCAGACTGTAGACCGTCTGACCTTAGTAAGGCGAGTCTTCGGCTATGGCATCAATGCCCATCGCCTCAGTGCCTTGGAGCGGCTTGGCCTTGATGCGAAACCGGGCCTGACGCCGAGTCAAGTCCTGGCCAGCCTGGCCAAGATCGACCGGACACCACCGCTGCGAGCCAATATCACCGTTATGTTCGCGGTCGCTCTGGCTGCCGCGGCCTTTGCATACCTCAATCAGGGCGATCCGAGCGCGATGGTTGCTGCCGCGATCGGCGCCGGTGTCGGCCAGGGCCTACGCATGAGGCTGCTTTTGAGAAAGCTCAATCAGTTTGTAGTCACCGCAATTTGCGCGATTTCGGCATCGACCATCTATTGTTTGGTAACGCTTGCCCTCGGGTGGCTGGGCCTCGGCAGCCAGCGCCATGCCTTTGGCTTCGTTTCCTCCGTCTTGTTTTTGGTTCCGGGTTTTCCCCTAGTCGCCGCCGTGATCGATCTTGTGCAGGATGATCTGTCAGTTGGTGTCACCCGGCTCGCCTATGGCATGATGCTACTGCTCGCCGGCGGGTTCGGCATTTGCGTCGTGGCAGGGGCAGCCAGCCTCAACGCGGACGCCCCGCCTGCCTGGGTGATCAACCCGGCCATGGCGTCGGTGCTGTGGGAAGTGGCGACATTCGTGGGAGCATGCGGCTTTTCAGTTCTCTACAACAGTGAATGGTCAACCGTCTTCATGGTGGGTGTGCTGGCGCTGGCGGGCAATAATCTTCGATTTGCACTGCACGACTGGGGCATGTCGCTCCCATCGGCAACCTTTCTCGGTGCTTTGACGGTCGGGCTTTTGGCGACGGCGGTGAAGCGGGCTCTTCAAGTGGCGCGGATAGCCGTCACGGTTCCCGGTATCATCGTAATGGTGCCGGGTACCCTCACCTATCAGGCAATAATCCATTTCGAAAAAAGCGACATCACCGGCGCCGTGGGAAGCGTACTACCTGCCAGCTTTGTGCTTGGTGCCATGGCACTCGGGCTTGCAGCGGCCCGGCTCGTCACCGATCGCGCTTGGTTGTACGATCATTAGAAGTCCTAATTGGTTTGTCCTAAAAACTTGAAAAAAGTGCTAGTTCCGGGGACTCGTTGGTAGTTTGAGGTGTTGAAAATGCCGGAAATCATGATCTAAGCCGTCGCTTCCTGGTGTTTTCTGATCACCTCTCGCGCCCTTCAACCGGCGGGAGGCGGATCACCGCTGAGATGGAACGCAGATACAGTTCCGGCGCGCTCGGGGTGAAGTATTACGCCATGTATTCGATGGCCATCGGGACATAAGTCAGACACGGAACTCCGATTGCCATCTAAGCCGCAAGACCGACCCGTTTCGAAGACAACTTCCTCGGGAGCCACCTGCCGCCCTCGCGTTCACAGAACGCGCTATGGTTCGCCGGGGTCTCAAAATGAGGCCGCAAACGCGCCAACCGTGCCCAAACCTTCGAGGAAGGTGCAGGCTATGGCATCACAACCGTAGCCGTCGACTATTCGTCGTTTCCAGCTGCCACCGTTGAACATATAACGGAAGCAGGACAGGCGCAATAGAACTAGTCGCGAATCGGAAAGTTTCATAATGTAACACAACCACAGGCGGATTGATTCCGACATTGCACCCACAAACATGAAACGTTGCTATAGTGCTCAACGGACCTGTTACTCGGATCAAAGACGACTTGACCTTTCATCACAGTGCATTGTAGGGAGATTGGAGATCACTCGTTGTGATCTCCACGGTCTAGTCGCGATTGGACGCCACCTTTGTTGTGGGCTCAGGACGGGTTATCGGATTGACATCGCTACGGGAGTCTGCACGAAGGTGAGGCCCGTCGGTTATATGGTTCAAGCAAAGAAGCAAGAATTGAATGACGCGAGGGAGACCCCCACCAGCCGCTGACTAGCGCAAACACCGTAAGGAGATGATCGAATTGGCGCCTCTCCGCTCCTGGCAAGACAAAGCGCGTCGTCCCTTGTCAGCTCATCTGCAATGTCGATTCGCTCGCCCGCCGACCTTGCCGAAGGCCTCAAGAACACAGGGGTCTCGACGTGTCATCCGATCCGGCTGCCACGTTCTACGAAATGGTCCGCTTGTTAAACTTACGCCATCGCTGCTAATCAATGTGAGTCGACTGCTAACACGAGTGCTCCCGCTCTTGATCGGAGGGTGCGCCAGCGTCGGACCGACGGTTCTCGACCGGAATCATCTTGACTATGCTCAGGCTGTCGCCGACGCGGAAAAGACCCAAACCCTCCTGAACATTGTCCGACTTCGATACGCGGACACAGTCACGTTTCTTTCCATCAACCAGGTCGTCGCGAGCTATTCGTTGCGGACAACCGGGGCGCTGACAGGTGGCATCAATACCCAACTATTCGGCCAGTCCGGATCACTGCAGGTCGGTGCAACCTACACGGATATGCCAACGATGACGTTTTCGCCGATTACCGGCGCCCAGCTCGCCGAGTCGTTCGTCCGCCCTCTTTCTCCAGACGAACTGTTCCCACCAGCGCAGAACGGGGTGCCCATCGGTGGCCTACTCCGCCTTGCCGTCCAGTCTATCGGAGACCTCAACAATTCTTTGCCCCTCGAGTACACTTCTATCTCGAGCAGCCCCCGACAGGTCGGATCGCCCGCCTTTTTCAAGCTGCTTGCGGATCTGCAATCCCTTCAAGACGGTGGGGCTCTGGGCTTTCGTTTCACAAATGGCAAGCCTAGTCCACGAGTCTACCTTTCGATCTCAAGCGGCTCCGATTCCGCCATGGAGGCTCTGGCCGCGGAAACGCGTAGCCTGCTGCATGTTGGACCAGGTGAGATCGAGATCGTTTACGGACGAACCGCGTCTCGCCCGAATCAGGTCGCAATGATCACGCGCTCGGTCATAGGAATCCTGACTTACGTCAGCGCCCAGATCGACGTGCCGGCCGCTGATGTCGAGGCGGATCGCACGCTGCCTTCAATCGGCTATGCCATCACTGGACAAAGACCTTCCGTTATCGTGCACACGTCTCCAGGCAGGCCAGGGTCCGCGTTCGTAGCGGTACAATATCGAGATCGTTGGTTTTGGATCTCAGATTCTGACTTTGCTTCCAAGGTTGCCTTTAGCGGCATCCAGAACTTCATGAACATTGCGCAGGGCGAGGCGACCGACCAGAGCGCCCCTATTCTCACGATTCCGGCTGCCCGATGAGTCGTCACATAGCCCGATGGAGGTGCGGAACGGCCCGCGATTTTGCTTGGAGTGTCAGGCAAGAGCAAGCCGGGGAGGTCGATGAAGCGCAGAACCTTACTCAGCACGGCTCTAGCAGCTGGGCTCGTCGCCACATCCAAATCGTCTGCCTGCGAGAAGCCGATCTTCCTCGACTACGACCAAGACGAGCTCGACAAGTCATACGATCAGTCGTTCTGAGCACCCCAGATGGCGCGATTGGAAACAGCCGACGAGGTCGCGAGCGCTGTGGTACGGAAAACTATCCCACCGGTGACGAAGCAATACGGTGAGGCCGATGGCGATTTGATTGACGTCTTTTGTCCGGCCGGTCGTGGCCCGGCTCCAGTCCTCGTTTTCATCCATGGTGGCGCTTGGACCCGTAACACAAGAGATGATGTGTCGTATCCGGCGCCGACCTTCATGGGGCGGGGGGTCGCTTATCTCGCACCGGATTTTGGTAGCCTCAAAGCGGTACGCCTCGCGCAGATGGTCGAATCCTGCCGTGCCGCAGTCGCTTGGACCATCCGCAACGCCAAGAGTTTTGGTGGCGATCCGAGCCGAGTGTTTCTGGCCGGCCATTCATCGGGCGCTCATCTCGCGGCGTGCGTCCTCACCACCGATTGGACGGTCCGGGGGCTGCCGCCGGGCGCCCTCAAAGGAGGCTTCTTAATGAGTGGCATGTACGATCTGTATCCGGTTCTTCTCTCATCACGTAGTACTTATCTCCACCTTACCCCAGGGTGAAATTGCGGATTTCAGCCCCATCCGGCATCTCGATCGAATCGCGTGCCCGATCGCCATCGCTTCAGCAGATGAGGATAGTCCGGAGTTCAAGCGCCAGTCCAATGTCTTCGCGCAAGTACTCGAAGGTATGGGGCGACTGGCGAGCCTGACCGTAGCTTTCAACGCCAATCATTTTCAAGAAGCCGAGCGGCTCGCCGATCCGAATACAGAGATCAGTCGGGCCGCCTTTTCACTACTC
>DATJLX010000092.1:0-6802 GCA_035509135.1 Methylocella sp. | reverse complement strand
GCACTCGGCGGGCGGCCGGCTGCGAGCTTCGCTCGCCGATTGATGCTGCCGGTGAGCAACGACACTTTGTTGAGAGTCGTTCGCAGGCGAGGCCGCCCGCCAATCCCGCCGCCGATCGTGGTCGGGATCGACGATTGGGCGAGCAAGCCGGAGCGCCGCAGTCATCGACTGGCAAAGCACCAAGGCGGCCCAAAAGGGGGCTCATCGCTTGCGCCGCAGGGCTTCGATGCGTGCAAGAAGGTCACGGGCGGCAAGCGTCATATCCTCGTCGACACTGCTCGGCGTGAGCGTTCTGCCAGCCGATATTCAAGACCGTGACGGCGCCCGCGATCTGTTGCGGCAAGCACGGCGGCGCTTTCCCTTTGTCGAACGGATTTTCGCGGATGCGGGCTATCGGGGACCGAAAATGGCGAAGGCTGTCGCCGCTACCGGCGCTTGGCGGCTTGAGATCGTCAGGCGATCCGATCTCCACCGCTTTGTCGCTTTGCAAAAACGATGGATCGTCGAGCGGACATTTGCCTGGATCAGCCGCAATCGCCACCTGATGCGCGATTTCGAACATTATGCTACGACCGTCGCCGCCTTCGTCGGTCTCGCTATGCTCCGCCTCATCCTCAGACAGTTGACGAAGCTAAGCCTTTGCTCATGAATCCTTTCTTCTTGGATCGGCTCTTAGATTTTCTAGGTGATAGGGGGTTCGGTCGATATGCCCTCTAAAAGCAGCGAATTTCGGCCTCGGCTTCCGCCCGGCGCAGATCGGCCAGCTTGGCCTTCGATTGCTCGCTCGCGCGAAACATCGTCCCAATCTGACCTTGCACCCGATTCATGCTCGCGACGGTTTGCGCCGCCACATATTGGTCATAGGGTAACAACGACGCAATGACATCAATCGAACAAGAACAACGTCGCAGAATATCAGGAGTTTCACCATTGGCTTGCATACACACAAAGACAAAATCGGCGCGTGCCTCGGTTGGATAATCGTTGATGTCTACTGCAGCCATAGACACATATGCGGCAATAATCAGAAGGCTAATTCCAGCGTGTTTCATTGTTCTTTCTTTCACCTGAGCTTTAAATCAAAGAGTTATCGAGCTGATTGGTTATGTGAATCCTCTATACAAGCGCGTGCCCCTTCAATATCTCAAGCATCCCCTCATTTTTCAACCCACGGCAAGGACAGCGGCTGTGACCTTGTTTTCCCTGATTAAAGCCTGGAAGCGGTCCATGAGCGCGCATAAGTTTGGCTCGGGCATGTTGGGGATCGCGTCGTCATACAGGCAGCCCTGACGAAGAAGGGAATGAACACGGCGCTCGACCGTGTTGCTCTTGAGCAGGCGGTCCATGCTGAGCGCTTCGCCAGCACCGCCCAAAAGCGTCAGCAGCACGATGGCGATGGCGCTGAGCAACAGCAACCGGTCGCGGCGGTAGGGATCGCCGATACGCGCGGCGCTCAAGCCCATGCCGAAGTGAAGATCCTTTGTATCACGGAACCCCGGCTCTATGGTCCAGCGCCTGGAATATAGATTGATAATGGCGCGCGTCGTCGCTTTTCCATCGCTCGCCGCTCGATGCCAGGCCTCCTCCATGCCTTTGGCATGGACGCAGACGACCGCGCCGACCTTCTGCTTCTCCTTCGAGATCAAGGCGCCCGCGAGCTTGCGCGCCCGCCCGCCGACGCCAACAAAGTCCTCGGCGCGGCGCGTTTCGCCGTCCGCCGCGGTCACGAAGGTGTCGCCGCGAAAGCGGATCACATAGCCAAAGCCCAGATCCTCGAGAAAGCTGAACAGCCTGACATCGCCGAAGCCGCGGTCGGCGAGGATCGTCGCCTTCGTCCCCTCGGGCAGGGCCTCCTTGAGCCGGCCAAGGCACATGTTCTCAATGTCGTTGCGCTTCCCCGTCAATTCCGCCTTGAACACGGAAAACCACAGCAAGGGCTGCGCCCGTCCATGCTTGGTGACGAGGTTGAGCGAAAGCGTCGACTGATCATCGGCGTCGAACTCGGTCCAGTCCATGGCGACGACGAGATCGCGGCTCGCGCCGATCGTTTCCTTGATCCAGAGAGGGAACAGAGCCCAGACGTCTACGCCCTGGTTGCTCAAGAGACGATCGACCTGCTTGATTGCATGCTTGGCCGCCTTGCCGCGCGCCTGCGCCAGCGCCTGACCGATGACGGCGACCGCGAGCGAGGCGCTCGTCATCAAACCGAGCACAGCATGCGACAGAGAGCCGACCACTTGGCGTGCAGGTCCGAACCAAACAAGGAAGCGAGGTCGTTCTGAATGAATTCAAGCCGCTCCGTCGTCGCCCGCATGGTCCCGCCATCCCCAAAATCGATTCGTTAACAAACCATGTCGTCAAGTCGCGCGGCAAAATTGAGTCGATCAAAAAATGAGGGATTCATGAGGTTCAATATCAAAGAGCCATTCAGCGTTACCGTTCGACGCTATAGGCTCCATATGTGTGAATAAGAAAAACCAGCGCAAGGCTCCGTTACAGTCTATCTCGCCTCAATAGATTGCTGTGTTCGAATCACGCTTCCATGTCAGTCGATAAATATTCCTGTTTTCCGACTCACGCTATCAAATGCCCCCATCGCGACTATCTCTAGCTTGACTGTGAACTTTAATCTGTTTCCACGCGCTTGAGGCCCGTCCTTGCGCAGGTAACTTAAAATTATTCCCTTTAGTTCGAGATATCTATTATTCACTTTTATTTTCATCAGCTTTGAGCCACATTGTGTGTCACGCAACCGTGATAAGGCTCAACATGTCGCAGATCGCCGGGACAGAGGATTTCACAGCCTATCTCGCTCAAGCGGTGGCTGACGATTCACGCCTAAGCGGCGTTGCCGAGGTTCTTCGCGCAATCGCTAAGGCTTCAATTGAACTGTCTGAGCTGATTGGCCTCGGACGTCTATACGGTCAGCTTGGCGCCAGCCGCGCCAGTACGAACACCGATGGCGATGTTCAAAAGGAACTGGACGTTCTCGCCAATGACCTGTTCGTTCAGGCTTTCAGACGTTCGCCTGTAGCAACGGTCGTCTCCGAGGAACTGAGTGAGCCATTGGTTCTTGATCCCTCAGGCCATCTCACTGTTGCGATGGATCCTCTTGACGGCTCATCGAATATCGATGCCAATGTTTCGATCGGTACGATCTTTTCGATTCTTCCTGTGAGTCCCAGTTCCAGCGGTATCGAGGTCCCCTTTAAGCAACCGGGCCGGATGCAAATCGCGGCCGGTTTTGTCATTTATGGGCCACAAACTTCACTCGTAATCGTGCTGGGAAGCGATCCAACCCAAATCTTCACTCTCGACCGGCGTGACGGCCGGTTTTACCGTGCGGTATCCGCTCCAGTTATTCCCAGGGAATGCACCGAATTCGCGATAAATTCTTCCAACTACAGACACTGGGATGCGCCCGTCCGGGCCTTTATTGATGATTGCATGCAAGGTGCGGAGGGGCCACTGAAGCACAACTACAACATGCGCTGGACTGGATCGCTTGTTGCCGATGCCTATCGGATCTTGCTGCGGGGCGGGATTTTCCTTTATCCAGGGGATCAACGGCCCGGGTACAAGGATGGGCGGTTGCGGCTCCTTTACGAGGCCAATCCGATAGCCTTAGTTGTCGAACGAGCAGGGGGGCAAGCAAGCGACTGCATAGGTCCTATTCTTGATACCATCCCATCTGCCATTCATGCCCGGGTGCCCCTTGTCTTTGGCTCGGCGGCGTCTGTTGAGCTCGTGGCCGATTATCACAGGGATCCGCAATTTTCCGCCGAGCACGCGCCATTATTCGGCAAGCGCGGCCTCATCCGTCATTAACTTGTGAGGACAAAAAGAAGAGGCTGACGTGTCCGCGAAATATCCGATCATTTCGGTGACCGGTTCTTCCGGAGCTGGAACAACGTCCGTCAGGCGCACCTTTGAACAGATTTTTCGCCGCGAGCGCATCGCGGCGGCCTTTATCGAGGGCGATGCCTTCCATCGTTACAATCGTGACGAGATGCAAGCGGTGATGGCTGAGGAGGAACTAAAAGGCAATCGCAATTTCAGCCATTTCGGCGCAAACGCCAACCTTCTCGAAGAACTTGAAGCCGTGTTTCGCAGCTACAGCGAATCCGGCACCGGCAAGACACGGCACTACGTTCATGATGACGAGGAGGCCGCGCACTACGGTTGCCCTTCCGGAACCTTTACCGAATGGGAGGCTTTGCCGGAAAAGAGTGATCTTCTTTTTTATGAAGGGCTGCACGGCGCGGTGAAGACGGACAAGGTGAACATCTCCCGATATCCCGACCTTAAGATCGGCGTTGTCCCAGTGATCAACCTCGAATGGATTCAAAAAATCCATCGGGATTGTTCATCACGCGGCTATACGACAGAAGAGGTCATGGATACGATGTTGAGGCGAATGCCCGATTATGTCCATTACATCTGTCCCCAATTCACCGAAACAGACATCAATTTCCAGCGGGTTCCGACAGTTGATACCTCGAATCCTTTTACCGCGCGATGGATCCCGACTGCCGATGAATCCATGGTCATTATCCGGTTCGCTAGACCGCGCGGCATCGATTTTCCCTATCTTCATTCCATGATTCGTGACAGCTTCATGTCACGCGCCAATTCGATCGTCATTCCTGGCAACAAACTCGACCTGGCGATGCAATTGATTTTAACTCCCTTTGTACTTCAGCTTATCGAGCGGCGGCGGCGGGCGGGCTGACGGATTAAGAAGTTATGAATATTTGAATAAACTGCTGAAAAATGTGGAAGACGACCAAGGGTTCCATCTCAAATCGGCAAGTGGACCGGGCCGTTTCCGGGTACCATTTGTGGTTTTATTTGCCGTTAGTCCGGCGTGAATTATGCATGATTCCATTAAGCGATGTCTCGGATGGCCGGACGTCCGGGACTGGGTTATCCTTAGGGACCGATCTGCACTCAGTAACGGAGAATAACCATGGCCCGTATCACCCTTCGCCAGCTGCTTGACCATGCGGCCGAGCATGGCTATGGCGTGCCTGCTTTTAATATCAACAATATGGAGCAAGGCTTGGCAATCATGGCCGCCGCTGCCGCCACCGATTCCCCCGTCATTATTCAGGCGAGCCGCGGCGCCCGCGCCTATGCGAACGACATTGTTCTCGCCAAATTGATTGAGGCTCTGATCGAGCTTTATCCCGATATCCCGGTCTGCATGCATCAAGATCATGGTAATAGCGAAGCGACCTGCTTCACCGCGATCCAATATGGATTTTCATCCGTGATGATGGATGGCTCGCTCGAGGCCGACGCGAAGACCCCGTCTTCCTATGACTATAATGTCGCGATCACAGCCAAGGTCGTTGAAGTGGCGCATGCTGTTGGTGCTTCAGTCGAGGGAGAACTCGGCGTCTTGGGCTCGCTCGAACATGGCACTGGTGAACAGGAAGATGGACATGGCGCCGAAGGCAAGCTCAGCCGCGATCAGCTTTTGACCGATCCGGATCAAGCCGTCGATTTTGTGACGCGGACAAAGGTCGATGCGCTTGCCATTGCGATGGGAACCTCGCATGGTGCTTATAAGTTCACCCGTAAGCCCGACGGTAATATTTTGTCGATGCAGGTCGTGGAGTCGATCCACACGAGGCTTCCCAATATTCATCTCGTGATGCACGGGTCGTCATCGGTTCCGCAGGAATTGCAAGACCACTTCAACGCCTTTGGCGGAGCCATGCGCCAGACCTATGGCGTACCGGTCGAGGAGATTGTGCGCGGCATCAAGCATGGCGTCCGCAAGGTGAATATCGACACCGATTGCCGCATTGCCATGACCGCCGAGCTTCGCCGGGTCGCGCATGAGACGCCAGGCGAGTTCGATCCGCGCAAGTTCCTAAAGCCTGCCTTAGAAGCCATGCAGGAGGTTTGCCGGCAGCGGTTTGAGCAATTCGGTACCGCTGGAAATGCCTCGAAGATCAAGGTCCTGCCAATGTCTGCCATGGCCAGGCGCTATGCGTCAGGCAGTCTCGATCCACAACTGAACGTGCGACGCTCCGCTGCGGAATAGACCAGAGACTTTGATGAGCTACCCAAGGTTCAGGCAAATGAAGGGAAGGACTCATGACACCGCTCGTCATAGCCCCGTCGATTCTTTCCGCTGATTTTGCCAAGCTCGGCGAGGAAATCATGGCCATCACGGAGGCCGGCGCTGATTGGATTCATGTCGATGTCATGGATGGCCATTTCGTCCCGAACATCACGATCGGGCCGGCCATCGTGCGCGCCATACGTCCATTTGCAAAAATTCCCTTTGACGTGCACCTCATGATCGCGCCTTGCGATCCCTACCTTGCCGACTTCGCGGAAGCCGGGGCAGATTCGATCTCGATCCATGTCGAGGCGGGGCCGCATCTTCACCGATCGCTGCAAATGATCAAGGCCCTTGGCAAGAAAGCGGGGGCTGTGCTCAACCCGGCAACCCCGGTGTCAAGCCTCCGGCATGTCCTCGATCTCGTCGATCTGGTGCTCGTGATGTCAGTCAATCCGGGCTTTGGTGGTCAGGCCTTCATTGGCTCGGCAGTGGATAAGATTGCGGAATTGAAGGCGATGATCGGCTCCCGCGCGATCCGAATCGAGGTCGATGGAGGAATAACGCCAAAGACCGCTGGCCTCGTCGCGGCGGCGGGTGCCGACACACTCGTAGCAGGCTCAGCGATTTTCGCCGGCGGCCCCAGCCAATACGCTTCGAACATCTCGGCGATCCGTACGGCCGCCGCACGACAGAGCGGACGTAATGCCGCGTGAGGAGCAATCG
>DATJLX010000091.1:0-8364 GCA_035509135.1 Methylocella sp. | reverse complement strand
CTGCCGCTCACTGGACTGCATCTCGATATTTGCCTTGACCGTCGATGACGCAATTGCTGTCCTTGACGTGGCAAGTGAGTTTGACGCAAACGACCCTTTTTCGCGAGTGCCGCCGCCAGGGTTCGCCGTCCGGCCTTCAGCGGTTCCTCAGCCTTTCCGCTTCGGGATCCCGCATCGCCATCAGCTTCGGTTTTTTGGAAACGCCGAAGCCGCCCAGCGGTTCGAAGAGGCTATCGAGCGCGTGACAGCCCTGGGAGGCATCGCAACGGACGTTGATTTCGCACCCTTCACAGAGGTTGCCTCCTTGCTCTACGAGGCATGGACGGCAGAGCGCAGCCTCACGCCGCAAACCCTTTTGACAAAGCAGCCGGAAGTGTTGCACCCGGTCACACGTGCCATTATCGAGCGCGGAATGACTGCGAACGGCATGGAAATTTTCCGCGCCCAGCACCGTCTGCAGATGCTTGGCAAAAAGATAACTCCAATCTGGCGCGACATCGACTTTCTGGTGGTGCCCACCACAGGCAGTGCATACACGCTAACCGAGATAGCGGCCGACCCCATCGCACGAAATAGCGATCTCGGCATTTATACCAATTTCACCAATCTTTTGGATCTTTCGGCTATCGCCGTTCCCAGCGGTTTCATGAGCCGGGGCTTTCCCACCGGGGTCACATTGATCGGGCCAGCTTGGCATGACATGGTGCTCGCGGGCATCGCGCGGCGCCTGCAGCAGCTTGCCGCGACACCGCTTGGTGCAACTGGTTTTGCGCAAACCTCTGTGGAGCCCGTGACCCGGGCATCCCCAGAGGCCTTCCCGAACGTCGAAATCGCTGTGTTCGGCTCTCATCTTTCTGGTGAGCCGCTCAACCCCGACCTATTGGCGCTCGGTGCCCGTTTCCGCCGCTGTTGTAAAACGGCGCCCGTTTACCGCATGGTCCTCCTGCCCGGAGCGCCCTCGAGACCTGGCTTGCTTAAGATGGAAGCTGGCGGCGCGTCGATCGAGGGCGAGGTTTGGGCCACGCCCTCCGCCGCAGTCGGCGCCTTCCTGAGTACGATTGCCCCGCCGCTCGGGATTGGCACGGTGTTGCTGGAAGGCGGCGAATCCTGCCTCGGTTTCATTTGCGAAGGTGAGGCCGCATTGAGGAGCGCTAAAGATATCAGCAGCTATGGAAGCTGGCGCGCTTTTCGTGAAGCCGAAGGCCGACAGTACGGATGTTCCCTCGGTGATGAAGCAATGGCGCTAATCTGAAGCCCGACGTTCACTCATGAACCTTCGGGTTGCCACACAAGAAGTTCGGTTAAGCCAATGACGGGCGGATAGTGCGCTTCCGCCCGTCCGCCCTTCTCCCAAGAGCGAATATGCACGCCGTCCAGCTTGCTATTGCTCATCAGAGCTGCACCTGTAGGCCGACAACCCATCTATTGGAGATCGGGGTGAAGCTGGCATCGTTGTGGGCCCAGTCGAATGTGACTCGCAAGTCCGGGCCCTTGATCACGTAATTGACGCCGGCATCAAACTGCGTGGCTGAAGTATTGGTGACCGTCGCGGTGAACTCTTGCCAGCGGGCATAGGGTTGAAACTTGCCGGGACCCACATCGTAGGGGATCAAATAGGCGGCGCTCAACATATATGCGGTCCCCTGGGTGATACCACCGACCATTGCGGTCGTTCCGGGCGCATTGAACCCAGGCGGAATGACTGGCACCACGCCGTAATTGAAGTCTGTCGTCCCGCCCGTATTATAATCGTAGAAGGCGCCTTCCAGCGTAATCACCCCGTAGTCGCCGATTTTTTTTTCCATCAGCGCATCGATATTCCAGGCGGCATAGTCGGCGGGATGAAATGTGGGGCTGACCCAAGTGGCAGGGCCGACACCGTCATGCTGAAATTGACCGGCGAATGCGACTGTTAAAATGTCGTACTTACCGTAATAGGTGCTCCCCGTGTAATAGGCAGGGGCGGGTTCGGGATCCCAGAAATTATAGGCGACGCGGGCGGCAAACAGCGGATTTTGATTTTCACTAGACGCAAATTCTTGCCAGTTATGGCCAGCATATATGCCCACGGAATAGACAATCTTTTTATCAAAGACCTTGCCCCAAACGGTACCCCCGATGTCCCGGCCGAAAAACCTCGAAGGGTATTGGGAGACGATGCCCGGGTAATACCATTCGCTCAAATAAAAGGGGCCATCGAGATTGGATCGGTCGCTTGGCGGCAGCATTTGACCGACCCAGACATTGACTTCGTCAATAGGCTCGAATTGCGCGATGGCATCCAAGAGTTGGATCCCTGGGCCGCTGGAGCCGGGATTCGCGCGCTCAGTGTCGACCGTGAACTTGATATTTTGATTTAGCGACAGCGAAGAGTAGATCCGGAAGTCGTCGAGGTTGTATCTGGCTATGGTCGAATCGCCGTCACCGCCCAGCGCGTCGCCCGCGCTTGGCGCGAATGCTGAGACAGCACTCACACTGGTTCGTATGCCTGTCCCAATATTGAAGGTTATGCCGTCGCCTAAATCGAACGTCGCCCCGTCCGCCGCTTGAGCCCTTGCCAACGGCAACACGCAGCTCCCCGCCAAGAGCGCGAGAGCCAAGCTGCCCTTGACATGAGAAGATGAACGGAGGCGCTTCTTGTGGCAGATGATTGAACGTTTCGCGCTCATGTAACCCCTCTTAGTTCCGCTAAGTAACAAGATATGAACTTCTCCGGCAAAAGCCGCCTGAAGCAGATTGGATTTAGGGTAGGAGCTGATCTGTATTACTCAAATACGCGGAAATGCGTATAATGACAATTAAGTCACAGTATTAAATAACTTAATAATAGTAACTACAAATCGCTTTACTGATGTATAATAGTCACTTTTTGCACAATAAACCTATCACAAACGAGCATTTGCCTTTTATTTAGGCTGACCGCCATTCATTTGAGCAAGCCGACGCCCGACGCTCGCCGCACAACTATGGCCCGGTTTTTGCGCTGCCGGAAAGTGCCGCTTTGCATCTCACACCGTAAGCGCCGTAAACATGCTACAAGTCACAATTATTTTCTTGGCTTTCCCTTTGGGCCTGTGGAAAAAACGCCAAGATACGGGACCCAAAGCGAGCACGGGTTGGTAGCATGACTTGATCTATTGGGGTGAGAGTGAAGTTGGGCTTCATTGGCGCTATGCTACTTTGCGCAGAAGTATCTGCATGAAGAAAGCCGCTGCCTCGGCCAACGCTAACATATGCACGACTGTCGTGATCCAATGAAGTCAAAACAACGTATTACTCTTCAGCGGCGCGAGTATAACCAGTGGGTAGCCAACCAAACCCTTGAAGACTATGCGCTTCGCTTCACGGCTACGCGTGCACGCAAAAGCATGTTTCGGGTCGCTAATACAGCGCTCGGCGCCATTTCGTTTCTTGCCTGCGAGGCAATCGGCGGCTTGGTCACGCTTACCTACGGTTTTTCCAATGCCGTGGCGGCTATCGTCGCGGTCAGTGTCCTCATGTTCTTGTTCGGGGCGCCTATCGCTTACTATGCGACCAAATTCGGAGTCGATGTTGACCTCCTGACGAGGGGAGCTGGATTTGGTTATCTTGGTTCCACGATTACGTCGCTAGTCTATGCCTCATTCACCTTTTTGCTGTTCTCGATCGAGGCCAGCATCATGTCCGCGGCACTGCAGATGTGTCTTGGCATCCCACTGTCAATCGCCCACGTCATCAGTTCGCTGGTTGTAATTCCGATAGCGGCCTACGGTATCCGAAGCATCAGCAGAATGCAGCTCGCGACGCAGCCGGTTTGGCTTATTCTACAATTCGTTCCGCTGCTATATTTCGCCCTACATAACAAAGGTGAACTGGCTGCCTGGACCGCCTTTTCCGGGGTTCAAGGTAATCGGAACGGGTCTATCAGCCTTCTGCAATTTGGTGCGGCAACATCTATGCTTATGTCGCTTCTGCCGCAAATTGGCGAGCAGGTGGATTACTTACGCTTCCTGCCAGAACGCAAGCGGACAAGCCAGATCGCATGGTGGAGTGTGATGATTGCCGCGGGGCCGGGGTGGGTTCTCATCGGGGGCTTCAAGCTTTTGGCCGGCTCGTTTCTAACGTTTCTGGCGCTGAACCGTGGTGTCCCACTCGACCGGGCGGCGCAGCCGACAGAAGTTTACAATTTGGTATTTCTAGAGCTTTTCCATTCCGAGACCCCTGCGCTAATCTTGACAGGAGTGTTGGTAGTAACTTGTCAAATCAAGATCAACGTGACCAATGCATATGCTGGATCCATCGCCTGGTCGAATTTCTTTTCGCGCCTGACCCATAGCCATCCGGGTCGCGTGGTGTGGCTCGTATTCAACGTTTTGCTCGCGCTCTTGCTCATGGAAATCGGCATATTCAAAGTAATTGACGGCATTCTAGGCCTTTATGCCATTTTCGCGGCGAGTTGGATTGGCGCACTTACCAGCGATCTTATGATCAATAAGCCACTTGGCCTAAGTCCGCCTCAGATTGAATTCAAACGCGCCTATCTTTATGACATCAATCCGGTCGGCGTCGGCGCAATGGGGTTTTCGGTAATTGTCTCGGTCCTCATGTTTTTCGGCGTATTCGGTCCGGCGCTGCAGTCCTTGAGCGCCATCGCCGGGCTGCTTGTGGCCTTTGTTACGACTCCCGCCATCGCTTGGATTACCAAGGGCCGCTACTACATAGCCCGCCCCGAGACCGGTCTCCCCGACGGATCGGCTGTGATTCGCTGTTCCATCTGCGAGAATAGTTTCGATCGCACCGACATGGCATATTGTCCTGCCTATAATGTGGCGATTTGCTCGCTGTGCTGCACACTGGAATCACGCTGCCATGATATGTGTAAGCCTGGCAAGCGGTTGAGCGACCAAATGATAGACTTTGTTGACGCATCCCTGCCCAAGCAAACCGCGCTGTTTTTGAAAAAGCGCTCTGGACAATTCCTTGCCGTCTTATTGCTGTTCAATAGCGCGATTGCTTGTCTGCTGATGATTATTTACTTCGAGTACAGCGCGCTTGCCGTTTCCAGCCGGGAGGTCATCGGGAGGACGCTCTGGATAGTATTCTTATGCCTTTTGATCCTCTCCGGCGTGGCCGCCTGGCTCCTGGTGCTGGCGCATGAAAGCCGGAGGGCCGCAGAAGACGAATCCGAACGCCAGACTCGTACTCTGATGGATGAGATCGAGGCCCATGAACGAACCCACGCAGCGCTGCAGAAAGCCAAGGAGGTGGCGGAAGCAGCGAATATCGCCAAGAGCCGGTATATCGTCGGTCTCAGCCATGAAATTCGAACGCCGCTGAACTCTATCTGCGGTTACGCCCAGCTTTTGGAGCGCACGCCAGCGGTGCCATCCGATGGAATCCGCGTTATCCGTCGGAGCGCGGAACATTTGTCCAGCCTCGTCGACGGTCTGCTCGATATTTCGCGCATCGAAGCCGGTTCTCTGCAACTCAACCGGGATAAAGTTCGGTTGGTGGAGTTCCTCGATCAAGTCGTGGATATGTTCCGGCCCCAAGCTCACGCCAAAAATCTTGAGTTTATTTACGAAAAACCGGATCACCTGCCCGCTTATGTGCATGCCGATGGCAAGCGTTTGAGGCAAATTCTGCTCAATCTGCTCTCCAACGCGATCAAATACACAGAGGAAGGCTACGCAGCCTTACGCATACGATACCGCAGTCAAATCGCAGTGATTGTAGTATCGGACAGCGGCCTTGGCATCCGGCCCGATGACCTTGAAACGATCTTCGAGCCATTTGAGCGCGGTCAGATGCCAAGAGCCCGCGCATTGCCCGGAACGGGTCTAGGGCTTACGATCTCAAAGCTGCTAACCCACATTATGGGGGGCGAAATTCTGGTGGAGAGCGCACCGGGTATCGGGAGCAAGTTCCGGGTACGTTTGATGTTGCCGGAAGCAATGTATTCCGTCGATGAAGTCAGTCCAAAGTCCGAAATCCGGGGTTACTCTGGTTTGCCAATAACGATACTTTTGGCGGACGATGACCTCAATCATATCGACTTTGTTGGGCGAGTTCTCCGCCCGCTCGGCTTCGCCCTCTTCACAGCGTGCGATGGCCCCACGGCCGTGCAGCTCGTAAATGGAATCCATCCCAATCTCGTCATGCTGGATATTTCAATGCCGGGTCTTGATGGCTGGGAAGTGGCAACTAAAATCCGGCAAACCAGCCCATCAGACCTGAAGATCATAATGATTTCAGCCAATGTGCACGATTATCGTCCCGGCGGCCTCGCGGACTGCCCACATGACGCCTTCCTCGGCAAACCGCTCGACATTCAGCAAATGCTGAAAACAATAAGATCCCAAATGGGCATCGAATGGATCTACGAAGTCTCGGACGACATGGCCGAGGTCTCGCCGTATGAAGTACCGCTAGGAATTGATCATCATCTCGACGAACTTATGCAATTAGGGCGAATGGGATATGTCCGTGGTATCGAAGCAAAGCTTAGGGAATGGGAAGCCGTCGAGCCGGATGCGACAGCCTTTATCGCTCGATTGAGGATGCTGGTTCGCCAATTCGAGCTAAAAAAGTACATGGAAATTCTGGCTGCCATCCAACATCATGAATGAGTCGCCAAAACGCCGTGATAAAATCCTCGCCGTCGATGACACGCCGGAAACGCTTGGTCTTTTGACCGAGGCACTGGAAAAAGCGGGTCTGACGGTCTTGGTGGCGCGCGATGGCGAAAGCGCGCTTAACCTGCTCAACGAAATCACCCCGGATCTCGTCCTGATGGACGCCGTGATGCCGGGAATGGACGGCTTCGAGACTTGCCGCCGCATGAAACTGTCGTCGCATTCCTCGCACCTTCCCGTTATCTTCATGACCGGTCTCAGCGAGACAGAGCACGTGATCGAAGGCTTAACCGCTGGCGGTGTTGACTACATCACTAAACCAATTGTGATCGATGAATTACTTGCCCGAATCCGGGTTCATCTTATGAATGCAAGGGTGGCATTTCGCGCCCGAACCGCCCTCGATGCCACCGGACGTTGTCTGCTCGCAACCGATGAAACCGGTCAAATCCTGTGGTGCACACCGCAAGCCGAACAGCTTCTTGCTGCAAGGCTTTTGGACGGGACTCGACTCGACCCTGAAATCGTAGATCAACTCCGTTGTTTGCGTCGGGAAACGGGTACAGGCGCTAAATTCGTCACACTGGACATTGGAACGCGAAGGCTTGAGTGCGTCTACTTGAGCCGGGCGGGTCCAAATGAATATCTTTACCGCCTGACGGAAGCGAATTCTGCTGAGGGAGCTGAGATACTCAAAGAAGCTTTAACCCTCACCCAGCGGGAAGCTGAGGTTTTGGTCTGGCTCGCAGCGGGAAAATCGAACCGCGACATCAGTGACATTCTTGGGATCAGCCCGCGCACGGTGAACAAACATTTGGAGAAGATCTTCGCCAAACTCGGGGTCGAGAACCGCGCCGCCGCCGCAGTGATCGCCGTTCGGGCATTATCTGCTCGTTCGTAGCGAACGCCGCCATTCCACTAAATATTGACGAGATGGGCCACCTCAGCCGCTGACTCCTCACGCGTACTTCCCTGCCGTATTATGCGCCCCCTTTGCATCACGCTATAGCTGTCCGCAAACGACCAGGCAAAATCAAGATATTGCTCGACAATCACGATGGTGACGCCAAGTTCGTGCCTGATTCGGCGCAATGCGTCTTCAATCTGTTGTACGACGTTGGGCTGGATGCCTTCGGTCGGCTCATCCAAGAGCAACAGGCTCGGCTGACCGCAGAGTGCCCTTCCAATTGCCAGCTGCTGTTGTTCGCCGCCGCTCAGCACGCCGCCTTTCCTGGATATGATTTGTTTGAGCTTGGGAAACAGCTCGAAGATGTGATCTGGGATACCCCCCACAGCCTGTCCGCGACCGGTGAGCGCAGAGAGACCTGTCTCGAGATTTTCTCCGACCGTCAGATGCGGGAAGATGTGGCGGCCTTGCGGCACGAAGCCGATACCCGCCCGTGCCCGTTCATAGGCTTCCAATTGGGTGACATCCTCTCCTTTGAACCAGATTGACCCGCCCGTCAGTTTCTGGGCGCCGACAATGGAGCGCAGGAGCGTCGACTTGCCAACGCCGTTGCGCCCAATAAGCGCCACGGCGTTGCCCTCCGCGACTTCGAGGTCGACACCCCACAAAACCCGGCTTTGTCCGTAGGCGGTCGAGACATGATCAAGTTTCAGCAAAATTGTCATCATCTGCTTCCTGCTGACCGGGACCTTTTTGGGATGTGGGTTCTGCGGTCTTCACAATTGCTGGCCACTCTGGATCTGGGAAGGACTTCTCGCCCTCTGTTTTCATATCGAGCTCGCT
>DATJLX010000090.1:0-15489 GCA_035509135.1 Methylocella sp. | reverse complement strand
GCCGGGATCGAGGATCTCGGGGCCGTTGGCATATGCGGCCTGGTCGCCGTAGGGCGAGATGAAGAAATAGCCCTTGCCCACGAGCGGGCTGGAGGTGAGGACCGTGACAGGCGGCGGCGCGGCGGGGACGGCCTTTGCTGCTGCCTGGCTGGCCAGCACTAATGCCGATCCAGCCAGGGCTGCTGCCGGGCCGGCGAGGCGCCGGCGCCACCGTTGCGTGCCCCGCATGGGCGTGCGTGAGGATGCAAATCGAAACATTGTTGACTCCATTCGAGGTTGAGGACAGTCGCGGACGCGGCGGAAGCAGCCCCGTGAAGACATAAGACTATTATGTCTATTGAAAATATAGACTATTGATAAGGCGCCGGTCAAGCCCGTTGCGGCCGCGACTTCGCAATTGTCAGCTGAAAGCTCGCTCCGGCGGTTTGTGAGCCGCTCCGAACTTCAGGCCAAAGAACGGGAATTTCTGCCACCCCCGACGATGGCGCCGTTTTGGCCCGCGCGAGGGGCGCGCGCACATGCTAATGTCCGTTTCTTGAGGTGCGTCTGCAATCCGCCGCGCTAGATACGAGGCCATGCTGAACGCTGCCGGGGCTCGCGAACTTTGGGCGGCGGCGATGATCGAAAGCGGCTAGACAATCCCGCTCCCGCAGTTTGAGGGACCTCAAGGCCGAAACCGAAATCGCCGCCCACTATAGGGTGGCGCTCATTGCCTTCCCCCGGAAGCTGGGGGCCGCTTTAAAAATCTCCCCCTCATCCTAAGGAGCGCGCTAAGCACGCGTCTCGAAGGATGAGCTGCGTGGGCTCCTCAGGATGAGGGCTGAAGCCACCGCCGAATGAGGCTCACGCATATTGCGCGATGCCATTGCCGAAGGACCAATTTTCCTTGGGCACTTCCAAGAGATTGATCAGAATGTTTTCCGGCCGGATGCCGGGGTTGTTCGCAAGGATCTCCGCGATGCGGGCGAAAAGCGCTTTCTTCTGCTCGGGGCCGCGCGTGTTGTTGACGGTGATTTGAATGATCACGAGATCATCGTCCCGCGCAATTCCCAAATAATTCACGCCATAATTGAAATTGCTCTTGTCATACTCCTCGACGAGCATGAAACGATCCTCCTCGGGCACGCCGAAGGACTCACGCATCGCCTGATAGAGACCATCCAGGATCGCCTTGCGATATTCCGGCGGTTTGCCTTTGAGCAGCGAAACACGGGTCAGCGGCATGATTGCTCCTCTTTGCTAGAGACCATCAGCGATAAAGGCTCATGGACTTAAGGCGGCGCTACGGCTGAGGCGAGCCGCCGCCGCCCATGCCTCCAGATCCCATTCCACCGCCGCCCATGCCGCCACCGCCCATGCCGCCGCCATGTCTATGTCCGCCGCCGCCTGGCGAGCCCTGGTGCGTCTGCGGCTCGGAGGGATTCTGATTGATGTCGGCATCCGCCGTCCAATAGCAATCCAGCCCGCCCGTGGGGCGCACGCAGAAAAGCTTGGCGTCCTTCGAGTCGATGGTCACGGCCATGCCCTTCGAAAGGGAGAAGCAATCGCCCTTGGCAATCTTTGGCGCGCTGAACTTGTCCAGTCCTGCTTTGTCGTTCTTGCCGAGGAAATCCAGAATTTTTTTGGAATCAGCCTCATCCCTGCAAGCAACGATCGGCTTGATGACGCTCGCGGCTTCCGCCATTGACGGCAAAAGCAGCGCGGCAATCGCAAGATACCGGTAATGGCTCATGAACCCTCCCACGGACGGGAATGCCGATGTGACGCAAGGCAATTATAGCACCTTGCCGGGATTGAGAATATTCTTGGGGTCGAGCGTTTGCTTGATCGCGCGCATGAGGTCCATCGCGGTCTTGTCTTTCACCTTGGGAAGCAGATCCCGCTTCAATTGGCCGATTCCATGCTCGGCCGAAATCGAACCTTGATGCGCAAGGACAATTTCATGCACGATGGCGTTGACCTCGTCCCAGCGCGCCAGAAATTCTTGCTTATCGGTGCCGACCGGCTGCGAGACATTGCAATGAATATTGCCGTCTCCCATATGGCCAAACGGCACGAGCCGGGCGCCGGGTATCGCCCTATTCACGGCGCGAGATACCTCGTCGAGAAAGTCCGGGATGTCGGCGATAGGCACGCTGACATCATGCTTGATCGAGCCGCCCTCAAGGCGCTGGACCTCCGACAGAAGCTCGCGCAGCGTCCAGAAATCCTCCCGCTGCTGGAGCGAGGCAGCGACAGCCGCATCCTCGATGATCTGTTTGTCTTTCGCCGCTTCAAGCAGCGCGAGCAACCGGGCGGCAAGCCCTTCCTGGCTTTGCGAGGATAATTCGAGCAGCACATACCAGCGGTGCTTGCCCGGCAAAACCTCGCGCGCCTTGTCAAAATGCTTGAGAACGAAATCAAGCCCGATGCGCGGGATGAGCTCGAAGCTCGTGATCTCGCCGCCCGCCTTGTCGCGCGCGAGACTGAGCAGATCGAGCGCCGCGCGCGGCGAGGCAAGGCCAATCAAGGCGGTCTCAACCGCGCGGGGCCTTGGAAAAAGCTTCAGAACCGCCGCGGTGATGATCCCGAGCGTGCCTTCCGAGCCGATGAAGAGATTTTTGAGATCATAGCCGGTGTTGTTTTTTTTGAGCTTCGACAGATCCGAAAGGATCCGCCCATCGGCGAGCACCACTTCCAATCCGAGCACGAGGTCGCGCGCATTGCCATAGGCGATCACATGGGTGCCGCCCGCATTGGTCGCGAGATTGCCGCCGATGGTGCAGGATCCCTCCGCTGCCAGCGACAACGGGAACAGCCTGTCCGCGCGTCTCGCCATCTCCTGCACCTGCGCCAAAATCATGCCGGCTTCGACCGTCATCGTGTTCGAGGCGGGATCGATCTCGCGGAGCCGCCGCAGGCGGGCGAGCGAAAGCACGATCGCGCTGCCGCCGGCGCCGGGGATCTGGCCGCCGACGAGCCCGGTATTGCCGCCCTGCGGCACAACCGGCGTGGCGTTCTCATGGCACAGTTTGAGCACCGCCGCGACCTCTGGCGTGGAGCCCGGCCGCACGACACAGAGCGCCGTGCCATGAAAGAGATTACGCGGCTCACGCAGATATCCGTCCATGCCGGCGGCGTCTGTCACGACATGGTCCTTGCCGACGATGGCTTCGAGGCCGGTGACAATGCCAGGGACGGGAACCGCCTTGTTCATCTTGAAGGTCACGCCTTATTTTGCAAAAGACGGGAAAGCATAGGGCCGCCTCCCCGTTCGTAAAGCGGAAAATGCGCGGGGCGCAGGCTGGGGGCGAAGGCTTTGCCCTCGTAAAGTTGAAATTCTCCGCCAGATTTGCGATCGGGCTCCCGAAAAACGGTTATGGTGCGGGAAGTATGTCCCACTGCTGCGCGGCGGCAATATGCAAGGAGATCTCATGGCGGCGCTCGACATGGTCCTGGCGAAGATCGATGCCAATCTCGATTCCGCCCTTGGGCGGCTCTTCAAACTCATCGAAATCCCGTCGATCTCGACCGACCCAGCCTATGCGGGGGAATGCGTCAGGGCGGCCGAATGGCTCGCTGGCGAGCTGAGAGAGATCGGTTGCGAGGCCACGGTGCGTCCGACTCCGGGGCATCCGATGATTGTCGGACAGGCGAAGGCCAAGCGGCCGGACGTGCCGCATGTGCTGTTTTACGGCCATTATGACGTGCAGCCGCCAGACCCGCTCGATTTGTGGGAAACCCCGCCCTTCGAGCCTCGCATCGCCGAGACCGGAACGGGCAAGCAGATTGTCGGGCGCGGCGTCGCCGACGACAAGGGTCAGCTGATGACCTTCATCGAAGCCTGTCGCGCTTTCAAGGAAACCGGCGGCATCCCCTGCCACCTCACATTTTTTCTGGAGGGCGAGGAGGAAACCGGCTCGCCGTCGCTTCCGGCCTTTCTGACCGCCAACGCGGCCGAGCTCAAAGCCGACATGGCGCTCGTCTGCGACACCGGAATGTGGGACAAGGAAACGCCCGCGATCACCATCATGCTGCGCGGCCTCGTGCTCGAGGAGGTCGTGATCCATGCGGCGAACCGCGATCTTCATTCGGGGCTTTTCGGCGGCGCCGCGGTCAATCCGATTCATGTGCTCGCCCGGATCATCGCCGATTTGCACGACGGCAAGGGCCGGGTGACGCTGCCCGGCTTTTATAACGGCGTCACCGAGCTTCCAGAGGAGATCGCCGCGCAGTGGCGGGACTTGCACATCCGCGAGAACGGCTTTCTCGGCGACGTCGGTCTTGCGGTTCCGGCTGGTGAAGAAGGCCGGAGCGTGCTCGAAATGGTCTGGTCGCGTCCCACATGCGATGTCAACGGCATTCTCGGAGGCTATACGGGTAAAGGATCAAAGACCGTGCTGCCGGCGCAAGCGAGCGCCAAATTCTCGTTCCGCCTGGTTGGCTCGCAAGATCCCGATAAGATCGCCGCAGCCTTCCGGGCCTTCGTCAAGGCGCGGCTGCCCGCCGATTGCCGCGCCGAATTTGTCTCGCATGGCGCGTCTGGCGCCCTGCAGCTTCCTTTCAGTTCGGAGGCCTTGTCGCTGGCGCGGCGGGCCTTGCAGGCCGAATGGGGCAAGGAGCCTGTTCTCGCCGGATGCGGTGGTTCGATCCCGGTGGTCGGCGCCTTCAAGCACGAGCTCGGAATGGACACATTGATGATCGGCTTCGGCCTTGAGGATGACCGCATTCACTCGCCCAACGAGAAATACGAGCTTTCCTCTTTTCATAAGGGAATCCGAAGCTGGGCGCGGGTTTTGAACGCCCTCGCGCTGTGAGGCGGCAAGCTCACTATACGGCTCTGGAGCGTTTCAGTTGCACGTCGGCTATCCGCAATCCCGCGAAGAGAACAAGCGCATAGACAAGGGCGCCGGCAGCGCCAAGGATGAGGAGTTCCAACACATGGGCGAAATGGCCGAGGCCGGCCGTCAGGCGCCCTGCGGGTGCCGCGGAGAAGAGCGCGAAAACCGCCAGAACGAAGGATGCCATGGTCACGACCGTCACCGTCTTCCACAAGAACAGATCGATCTTCATGGCATCGCGCCGGATCGCGAAAAAACATAAGGCGAGAAGGTTGATCCAGGCGCCCACCGCCGTTGCGGCGGCAAGCCCCGCCGCGCCCATGGGCTTGAACAGCACGATTTTCAGAGCCACATTGATGGCGACCGCGCAAAGCGCGATCAGCATCGGCGTTGTCGTATCGCCCTGGGCCTGAAAGCTCGCCACGGCCGAACGCAAGAGAACAATCGCGACAAGCCCAAAACCATAGGCCGTAAGCACCGCGGCGGAGGCGCTTGCAGCTTGCGCCGTGAAGGCGCCGCGCTCGAAAACCCCGCGCATAATCTCATCGGGAATCATGATGAAGGCGATGAAGAATGGCGCCGTCAGGGCGAGCGAAAGTGCCATGGTGCGATTTTGCGCATGCAAGGCGCCGCCCGGATTGTCTGCCGCGAACAGCCTGCTCATCTCCGGCAAGAGCACGGTGCCCGCCGCGATCCCGATGACGCCAAGCGGCAATTGATAGATGCGGTCGGCATAATAGATCGAGGATACGCCGCCCGTTGGCAGCAGCGAGCTGATAATGGTGTCGGCGAAAAGCGCGATCTGGGTGCCGGCCGAGCCGATGACCGCCGGCCCCAGCGTCACAAGGAAATGCTTGATATGTTTCCATACCACGGGGCCCGCGAAGTGCTCGAATATGCGAGCGTGATGAGCGGCCGCCGTGGTCAGCACGAACTGAAGCACGCCGGAGACCGTCAGCCCCCAGCTCGCCGCCAATCCCGGGTTGGCGAACAAGAAAGCAAGAAACAGAAAAACAATGATTGTCATATTCATGACGACCGGCGTGAAAGCCGCCGCGACAAAAAGCCGATGCGCGTTTAACGTGCCTGACTGCAGTGTGACGAGGGTGATGAACAGAAGATAAGGAAAGGTGATCCGGGTCAAAGTGACGGTCAGCGCGAATTTTTCCGGATCGGCGCGGAACCCCGGCGCGAGAAGGTCGATCAAAGCAGGTGTGAAGGCAAAGGCAAGACCCAGCACTATAAGCTGGGACACCAGAAGCCCCAGAAAAATCTGACCCGAAAACCGCCGGGCGCCGGCGAGGCCCTCGGAACTCAGGACCAGCGCATAACTTGGAACATAAGCCGAATTGAAAGCCCCTTCGCCAAAAATGGTGCGAAAATGATTGGGCAGGCGCTGGGCGACGACGAAAGCATCATTGAGCAATCCGCCTCCGAGCACCGCAGCAAGCAAGACATCGCGCAAGAAACCGGCGCCGCGCGAAAGCAGGGTCAAGCCGCCAACGGAAACCAGGTTTTTGTACATGCGGGTCAGCGATCGGAAGGCGGGCGGCTCACGGGGTCATCCGCCGTGTGCAGGCTAAAGCCGACCCGCTCCTCAATCAGATAGAGCGGCCGCCTTTTGACCTCGGCGAAGATGCGGCCGATATATTCGCCGATAATGCCAAGCGATAGCAATTGAATTCCGGCAAAAAACGTAATCGAAACGATCAGCGAGGCATAGCCTGGCACATCGACGCCGAGAATGAGCGTGCGAATCAAGTAGAAACTCGCCAATGTCAACGCCAGCAAGGATGTAGTCAATCCGATATAGCTCCACACCTTGAGAGGCAGTGTCGAAAAGGACATGAGACCATCGAGCGCAAGACTCGTCAATTTGCGATAGCTGAATGTGGAGGTGCCGTGAAGACGCGCCTCGACATCGAACGGCACGCCGGCCGATTTATATCCGATCCAGGCATAAAGGCCCTTGGAAAAGCGCGCGTGCTCGCGCATGGTGCGCAAAGCCGCGACCGCCTGCGCGTCGAGAAGGCGGAAATCCCCGGCGCCTTCCGGCAGGCGCGTCTCGCCAACCGAGCCAAAAAGCTTGTAAAAATGCTGTGTCAACATCCGCCGCAAAGGCGAGTTCAAGCCATGACCGATGCGCTGGGCAAAGACATTCTTGTAGCCTTCCTTCCATCGCGCGACAAAAGTCTCGATCAGCTCCGGGGGATGCTGCAAATCGGCATCCATGATGATGGCGGCGGCCCCCCGTACATGATCGAGACCCGCCGCCAAGGCGATCTCCTTGCCGAAATTGCGGCTCAACGAAAGCGCGCAGATGCGGGGGTCGGCGGCATGGGCGGCTCGCAGCCGCGCGAACGTATCGTCGGTTGACCCGTCGTCAACAAAAATGATTTCGAAGGAGGCCGAGCACCGCTCCAGAACCGGCAACAGCCGTTTCAGCAAAGCCTCGATATTCCGGGATTCATTGTAGACCGGCGTGACCACGGAAAGCTCCGGCTTGCTTGCCTTCACCGGACCGGCGTCAAATTTTGTCATGTCTGGCGCCCCTAACTTATGACCCGCTCGCGTCCAGCCTGCTTAAAGCCGAGTAGGCGGTGGCGCCAACAAGCGCTTGCCCTTCCGATGGGGATTGTCCAATCGATAAGGAATCACTCCAATTCCAAGCGCTGAAGCATGCCGGAATAAAAAAAGTCGAGCAACTTTTTTGAAACAGGATCAAGCCGGTTTGATTGCAAAATAGAAAATTATAGCAACCATGGAAGCCTCAGCCCCAGTTTAAGGAAAATATCATGTTCACAAGCATCAAAAACTACATCGTGGAAAATCCCAATGCCTTCCAAATTGCGAGCACATTTGTCATCGGCGTCGTTGCATTCGCAATCTGGATCTTTGCATTTAAAAAGCCCCCCTCAGAGGGAGGCTGATCGCCGCAAATATTCACTCTTGGCCCTGTTTTTCGCATCTCAAAAAAACCGCAACTATTCCCCCTCGTTCAATCGCATATTTCCGGAGAAATCAAAACTGCGCTATGGGCTGATGGCGGGCTTTTTGCTGGCCGCCCGGAGCCAAGCTGTTTTGCAAGGCCATGACGGAAAGTTTTAGTGACGGAAACAGTGCTATGGAAACCGCCGAGGCGTCTTTTTTATTTTGCCTTTGCGCCGATGATTTTGCGTTGTCGCCCGGCGTCAACCGCGGGATTTTGGAGGCTCTTGGCGCCGGCCGCTTGAGTGCGACAAGCGTCATGACGACGCGCCCGTCATGGCCGAAGGGAGCCCGAGAGCTTCGCCCTTTCCGGGCCAAGGCCGACATCGGGCTCCACCTCAATCTGACACTGGGCCGCCCGCTCGGTTTTATGCCAGCCTTCGCAGCCTCGGGGCGCTTGCCAGGAATTCGCCAGCTGGTCATGGCCGCCCGGACAAAAGGGCTTCCGGGCGTTGAGATCGCGCAAGAAATTTCGCGTCAGCTTGACAGTTTTTGCGAGCATTTCGGATCCACGCCGGCCTTCGTCGATGGACATCAGCACGTTCAGATTCTGCCGCAAATCCGCTCCTTGCTGTTTGCGTGCCTCGAACAAAGAGGGCTTTCCGGCAAGGTCTGGCTTCGAACGTGCGATGATCGCCCCTCGCGTATCCTATGGCGCGGCATCGAAGTGATAAAAGCGCTTGGAATTGCCTGGCTCGCGCGGAATTTCGCAAAGGAAGCCGCCGCGCGCGGCTTTGCCACCAATGATGGTTTCGCTGGCTTCTCGGCGTTTGATCCTGGACGAGATTACAGCGCCGATTTCGACCATTATCTCCGCGCTCCGGGCCGCCGCCATCTCATCATGTGTCATCCTGGTTATTGCGACGAAGACCTCGTCGCGTCCGATCCCGTCACCCTGAGCCGCGAGCGCGAGCTCAGCTTTCTGCTCTCCCCGGATTTCATCGAGAGACTGAGACGCAGGGGGGCACGGCTCGCGCGGCTTTCCGATGCGCTGCTTTGACTGTATGCGACAGAAGGAGAATTCATGTATCGCGCCCATCCAAATGACGGCATTGCATGGGTGACGGGTGCGAGCTCCGGCATAGGCCGCGCGGTGGCGCTCGAACTCAGCCGGCGCGGCTATAAGGTTGCCGCAACGGCGCGCAGAACCTCCGATCTCGACGCTTTGAGCGCGGAATCGCCAAGCATCCTCAGCTGTCCCGGCGACGTCACCGATCGCGCCGGCATGGCGAGGCTGGTTGCCGGGATCGAAGCTTCGCATGGACACATCGCGCTCGCCTTCTTGAATGCAGGCGTTTATTTCCCCGCCGAGCGCGAGACCTTCTTGGCTGACATCGTCTGGCGCACATTCGAGATCAATGTGGGCGGGACGGTCAATTGTCTCGATCCCGTGCTTGCCGCCATGCGGCGGCGCGGAGCCGGCCAGATCGCGATCACCTCTTCCCTGGCAGGATATGGAGGGATCGAAGGATCGCTGGCCTATGGCTCGACAAAAGCAGCCTTGATCAGCCTGGCCGAAGCCTTGCGACTCACTTATGCGCGGGCGGGCCTGACCATACAAATCGTCAATCCGGGTTTCGTCCGAACCGCGATGACGGCGCACATTGATTTTGACATGCCTTTGGTCATGGATGCCGGCCGCGCCGCCAGAATTATTTGCAATGGATTCGAAAAAGGCGGCTTCGAGATCAGCTTTCCCCGCCGTCTTGCCTATCTCTTCAAGGCGGTTTGCCTTTTGCCTTATCCGCTCTATTTTTGGCAGATGCAGCGCGCAACGGAGCGGACGCGGCGTTAAATCTTCGAAGCCAAGCGATTCCGACCCGACCAGATTTCGCCAGCCGGCCTGTCTCACGAGAGCGAGGCATAGATATTGATCGCGAGGTCAAGATCGTCGAAGACGCGGCCGCGGCCCGCCTTCAAGACCAAGGCCTTGTTGCAATATTGCCGGATGGTGTGAACATCGTGGCTAACCAAGATCATCGCGCAATGCCTGCGGCGCACGAACAAGGCATCGTAGCATTTTTGCTGAAAGCGTTGATCCCCAACAGCCAGCACTTCATCGATCAGAAAACATTCGAAATTAATCGCAAGCGTCAAGGCGAAGGCGAGCCTGGAGCGCATTCCCGACGAATAGGTGCTAACGGGCAAATAAAGGAGCCGGCCCAATTCCGCAAAATCATCGACAAAGGCAATGGCTTCCTTGATGGGAACGCCATAAAGACGGGCAATGAAACGAATATTGTCGTAACCGCTCATCGTTGATCCGAAACCGCCGCCAAAGGCAATCGGCCAGGACATGAAGAGACCGCGCTCGACCACTCCCGACGTCGGCGGCTCGACACCCCCGATAATTTTGACAAGGGTTGACTTGCCGGCGCCGTTCTTGCCAAGCACACCAATCTTTTCGCCGGCGCCGATGCTAAAGGATATGCCATCGAGCACGCGCCGCTTCCCGATCGCCGTGTGATAGTCCTTGACGATCCCCGATAGTTCAATCGCTCTTGGCTTAAGCTGGCGTCTTTGTCCGCCAAAGACGCGCGGGGAGGCGCGGTCCGCCGCAATTTTCGCCGGCGGCAAGATGTGTTCATCAGCTGATGTCGCCTGGCTTGGGATCACGCTTGATGCTCCGATATGGTGCCGACGATCCCCTTGACCAGATAATAAACACAAAGGCTGATTCCGAACACGAAGAGAATTGAGAGGATCCGCTTGGGGTAGAGAGGTTGATCGGCAAGATTTGGCTCGACGATGGTCTCGAGATAAAGCTGCTGGTGCTCCGCTTCCTGCCGGGCATTTTCATATTGATTGGCTGCCGCCTCCAGGGTTTTCGCGGCAAGCTCGCGATCGAGGGTGAGCTCGTCGAACTCAGCCAATTTCGAAGCCATGGCCTCGCTGCTGCCAACAAGCTGCGCCCGCTGCTTGTCGATCTCCAATTGGGAAGAAATGATCTTCTCCCGCATCGGCGCGATCATCGGACTCTGGGGAGCCGTGGCGATCTGTTGACCGAGCAGAGCCTTTGTCCTTACAAGATCCGTTGTCATCTTGGCGAGCGCGTCCAGCGCCGCGTCGGCTTCCCTGTTTGGATCGATCACATTTTGATCGTTGCGAAACTTCGTCAATCTCATCTCGACGTCGGTCACCCGGGCTTTCGCTTCGTCCAAGGCTTGGCTCGCCAGTTTCAATGCGTCCTCATGGGCGCGAGCATTGAGCCGGTTAACGAGGGTCTCACCACTGCGCAGCAGGGCGGCGGCCAGATCCCGTGCGTCTTCAGGCGTAAAAGCCCTAACGTCGAGGGTGCTAATGCCCGAGTCCGTGTCGATGTCGGTATCAACCGATCGTTTGAACCGGCGATACAGCTGTTCCTTGTTGTCGCGCGAGTAGAAGTTCGGGAACCGGTTGAAAATATCGGCTTCCGGGCGTGATAGGATCGCGCGTAAGTTATGGTCACGGACAAGAAGATCGACCGCGTCGCGCGAAACGACATAGTCATTAACCGCGTATGTCTCATCGACCGCCCGCGACAGTTTTTGACTCTGCATCAAGGCCGCAAGATTGCCGACATCATCGCTCCCGGTGCTGCGGACCGTGAAACGCGTCTCGGAGACATATTGGTCCGAGACGATGAAGCCAAAATAAAGGGAGGCCAACCCCACCGGAAGAACAAGGAAAACGATCACCATCCAATGCTGGCGCAGCCACGGCACGCGTTTCGTCTCGGCCGGCTCCCACCAATCGCCCGCGACAAGCTCACCCTTGGAGGCGACCGGCTCCAGCTGGATCTCTCGAATGATGGGGTCTCGTTGAAAAATATCCGGCATCTTCACCGCTTGTTGTTGCTGGCGCCCAAGGTTGCCATGAGAACTCACCCCATGCGAACGTGACGTTGCGCGAAGCGCACGAGAGGCAGACCGATCGCGGTAAGCACGACACAGCAAAGAAGCAGATAGGTCGCATCCCACTCCGTCTGGACATCGGCGGGAAAAAGACCGCCACGAAACATTTCTTGGACATTGACCAAGGGTGACCAGGACAAGAATTGACGCGCCTTGCCCGGCAGCCACACTTGCATGGTGAAGGCTCCCGTAACCGGCAGGGTGAGATACATGATGGGCTGGACGAAGTGCTCCGCCACCTCCGAGATCTCCGTCAGGCTGGTTATCAGCAACCC
The DNA here is from genome assembly GCA_035509135.1 of Methylocella sp. Classification (GTDB taxonomy): domain Bacteria; phylum Pseudomonadota; class Alphaproteobacteria; order Rhizobiales; family Beijerinckiaceae; genus Methylocapsa. Next base: position 3,513 of record DATJLX010000090.1, on the reverse strand, counting down.
AAAGCCGAAGGCGAACCACGCCATCAAAATCCAGGCCCCCAGCAGGAGAAGCGGATCGCGCATCGGCTCCATCGCGCCAATCAATACGAGCGGCACATAGGCGATGAAGAAAGCGGCCAGAATGCCCGCCATTTCCAAAATAACGACAGCGAAAAGAATGTCGAAGGCCCGCACATTCCGATGGAACAGCAGATCGGCGTTGCGGCGCAGACCGTGAACGGAGAGGGCAACGATGTGCCGCCACATGGTGAGAACGCTATATCCGCTCAAGACGAAAGGCACGAGGCCGACACCATGCCCCTCGCCGCGGCCGGTTAGCGACCACATGACCATCACACCAAGTGCCAGCGTGAGAGGCTCGATCATGAGCCAGAAGAAACCCATGTTCTCATGCCCATAACGGGCGCTCGCCTCGCGCATCATGAGAGCGCCGAGCACCCGCAGATTGATGCGCAAGGATCCCCCAAACGTCTGCTGCCGCAATGGCGGCTTGCCGGCGTTATGCGCCTCGACGACACTCATTGCGCATGCTCCTTCGCGCCGGCAAGAAGGATCCATCCCATGGCGAAAACCGCAAAAGATGTGACGAAGACGGTCAAGACATTTCTTGCCCGTTGCGGCTCAGTGTCCACGTCGGGAAGATTGGGCTCGACGATCGTCTCGACATAGATCTTTTGCCGCCGGGCATCCCGACGGGCAGCATCCAAGGCATTCAGCGCATTGCCAAAGCTCTTGTCGGCGAGGTCGCGCAGCAAGGTCAGCCGCTCATAGGCCGAGACCTTGCCGGCAAGCGCCGAATCATTGCCCGCCATTTTGCCTTGTTGCGTGGCGATACCTTGCCGCAAGGCGTTCGCGCGGGCCTGCAGTGATTGGATCAACGGGCTCGCCGGCGAACCGCTGACGGTTTCGCCGATTTGGACCGAAGTATCGGCGAGGTCGCCCGAAAGCTTGGTGATCGTATCGAGCACCGCACCCGAATTCTGCGATGGATCAATCAGCATTTCATGATTGCGGAACGCTGTTAAATCCGTTTGCGCGGCAACGACCTTGGCTTTGGCCCGGTCAACATCCGCCCAGGCATTCTCGACCGTGTCCTGCTCGGCCCGCATGTTCATCCGGTTTGCTCTTTCCTCGCCCAAACGCAGGAGGCCTGCGGCGATTGCCCTGGAATCGTCCGGTGAAAATGCGGTGACCCGCAATAGGGAAAGGCCTGTCGTCTGATCCTGGGTGACCTCGACATGCTGCTGAAAAAATTCGTACAGCATCTCGAAACTGTCGCCACGCCAGAAATGCGGAAATCTGGCGGCAATATCGACGCCGGGGCGCGAAAACATCGCCCGCAGCGGGAGCCGCTCCTCCAAAAGGCGAACGGCATCGCGCGACCGCATGAATTCCTGGATCGCGAAAGTATCATCGGCCGTCCGTGAAATGCCGAACGTCGTCAACAGCGCGGTCAGCCCCGTGGACTGATGGTTCGTGATGCCGCGAACGATATACTGCGCTTCCGAAACATATTGCTTCGAGGCTATGAGGCCAAAGTAGATCGCCGCAACCATCGTCGGCAGAATGACGACAATCCCAAAAAGGATTCGCATCATCGAAGTCCGGCGGCGCAAAGAGGCGAGATAACGCTCGGCCCGGTCTTGCGCTTCCCTGCTCACCGGCCGACCGGGCAGCCTTAGGCTTGCGGCCCGCGCTTGCGCTCTCTCAATCCCGGCCACTCGCTCACCTCATTTTTCAAATCTTTAAGAGGCATCTGATAATTGCGCCTAATCTGACGAACGCAACTCACCAAAGCGATGCGATTCTCTTGATGGAAAGCTATCCGAGGATCCGTTAATGTTAACCAAAGAGGCCCATCGCAAGCCGCCACCGCACCCTGGAAAACCAAGCCCATTATGGCCACGATCCGGTCATGATAATAACCATGTTTGGGGCGATTTTCTGGCAAAGGTTAACCGGTTGGTAAGACCGCCGGAAGACGCCGAACGAAGCCGCCCCCGGAGCCGCCGCGGCGAGGTTCGAATCGATCAGCAGCGCGGCCACAAGGAACGGGTCTTGCCGGCTTCCTCTTGTCCCGCGCTCTCGGACCCCGTGCCAGGCTCCAGCGGGCTCCCTCCGGTGGCCGACCGTGAGATGCGCCATCCCCCTTCCGCAAGCAGGCCCCGGAATTCAGCAGAGAGGGCCACGTCGCCGCAGCTGCCGGCCCTCTCTCGTCCCGCCGCCCCGGACCCTCGCACCGGACCTATTATGATCAGCGTTTTCGGAACGCCGTCTGCCCTCACCTATTGGGGCATGCATCTGCTTCGGACGATCATGCAGGTCGTCTACGGCGACACCCATTACGTGCACAGCATTTACTTTGACGACCTCTGCGACGCTTGGTTCAAGCGTGATGGCAAGAATGTCCTGATCGTATCGGAATGTCCCGAGTCGCGCATCGTGGATCTCATCGTCAAATCCGGCGCCCCTCTGTTCGTCTTCGCCGATGATCCGAACGATGTTATTGGATATTTGATGACGTCGCGGGGTCTCGATGTGCGCCTGGCATTGAGCCTTGCCTCGCAAAGCTATTGCACCTTGCTCGATGTCTTCAAGGCGCCAACCACATTTTTGGTTCGGCACACGCATTATGGCAATCGCGTGCGCGATCTCATCAAACAAATTCTCACCTATCTCGAAGGAGCCGCCGTCGCGGATGCTTTGGTCGAGCGGGTCTTGGCCTATTTGCTGCCAGCGAATCCAGGCATGCCGAACACTACGGTTTCCGACGATGTGCTGCGCATCATTCCTGGAGCCCGCTTGCCAGGCGGCTTCGCGGCCGAGCATACGGAGGATATTCGAAATCGCATTGGCTGTGTCATCGACCAATATGGGATCATCGCCGAACGTAAACCTTTGCGGCGTGTCGAATGGCCAAAAGAGATTTTTCTGGATTGGGACCGACGGGACATCTATAGCGGCGCGCCAATCGACATGCTTGGACCGGCGCGCTTTCTGATCTGTGGGCCAACCATGCATTTGCCGCGCGGCGAATGGATCGCCAGTGTGGAAATCGAAGTCAGTGAAAATCTATCTGGTAATCGTTTGTGGGCCGATGTCGCCTCAAAGGAACTCTTAGCGGTCGTGACGGCCGATATTCCGGCTGAGGGGGTTTTCTCGTTTGAGATGAAATTCGAGGTTTTGGAGCCGCAGTTGCCAATCGATGTCCGCTTCCAACTCCAGAACGGGGCCATCGAAGGCAAATTCTTGATGCGCAAGGTCACTTTTCGAAGAGCCATCACGACGCCATCAAAGGCGCACGCCCGATCACACTAGTGGAGGGCACCTAACATTTGAATCCGTTGAGGGATTCCCAAAGTGCGGCAGACATGCGAGTCTGGCGCATGCGAACAGGGATATCCATTACGGTGAAGCCTTCGGACGGCAAACGGCTGAAGGCGATTTTGGCGGACCGCAACACGCCGCAAAAACACGTCTGGCGGGCGCAAATCGTTCTGCTGACGGCGCAAG
>DATJLX010000089.1:0-14709 GCA_035509135.1 Methylocella sp. | reverse complement strand
ATAATTTTGATGTGTTATTGCGAAATGGAAGTGCGATGGAGACGTATATGAGCGGCCATCTGGGTTTTTTAGAAACAGATTTCCAAATTTTAATTGCAAAAATAAACCATGAAACCATAATGCTTAGTGGAATTGTTGCAGTTTCTGTATTAATTTTCTGTATATTTATATCTATAAATCACTTCCGATCAAAAAGAGGCGGCCAAATAACCTTGCCCGCCATCGCGGACCAAAGCGGTGCGCCCGGGCCAGAACACAGGGACCCGAAGGATGCCCCCGCTGTGATAACCCATGCGGTTATCAAGGATCTCGTCTCATGCGCGCAATCGAAAGCTGTTCCACTCGCCCCCTTGCAATCCGTTCTGACCAAGCTCATCGACGCTGGTGTCCCTGAGGCTGACATTCCGAACCGACTGCTGGCCGCCGCCGATCAATTGGAAGCCTTGCGGTCGAACCTCGCCCATTGGCAAAACGAAGGGCCAGGACATGCGCAAATCCGTTCCGAAGCCTTGGCATGGGTTGACCGCGGCGATTTTGAGTCCGCGAGCGAGGTGCTCCGACGAGGCCGGGAAGCGGGATGGACTTTTCCCGTGGCAACGTGCCGGGAAGAGGCCGAATTCTTCGCGAGAGAGGCCATGATCGACCATTTACAGCTGCGGTTTTGCGCGGCCGCCGAAAATTACGCGGCGGCCGCAGCTTTGGTTGCGGACGGTGACGGCAAAGAGGCCTGGCACTTCCTCATCAAGCAAGCGCGCGAGCTATACGAGGATGCCCGCGAATTTGGCACGCGCGAGAATGTGCTTCACGCGATCGAAATTTATCATCGTGCTCTCGGGCTTATCGGATGCGAGCAATCGCCCCTCGATTGGGCGGCAACGAAGCGCCATCTCGGCGATGCGCTTTTGCTGCTCGCTGAATGCGACCGGGAAACTGAGCCCTTGCGTGAGGCCGTCGATGCCTATTTGGCCACCCTCGAAGAATGCACCCGCGAACGGGCCCCGCTCGAATGGGCAAGGGCTCAATATAATCTTGGCAACGCCTTGCAGCTCCTTGGAGAACAGGAAAATGACCCGGAGCGGTTACGCCAGGCGGCCGAAGCCTATCGCGCGGCCCTCGCGGAATGCACAAGTGAAACCGCGCCATTCGAATGGGCCCAGGCGTACAACCGGCTCGGCGACACACTCGCTATCCTTGGCATTGAGGAAGCCGATGGCGAACGGCTGAAGGAGGCCATCAATGCCTATCGGGATGCCCTCGAAGGCGTTGACCGAGAGCTCGCGCCGCTCGATTGGGCGATGACTCAAAACAATTTAGGCAAGGCGCTGGAGGCGCTTGGCGAGAGCGAGACCGGGACCGGGCTACTGCATCAGGCGGTAGCGGCTTATCAAGCGGCCTTGGAAGAGCGATGCCGCGAACTTGCTCCATCGAACTGGGCGACGACCAACACAAACCTCGGCAATGCGCTCGTCGCGATTGCTGAACGTGAAAACGATAATAGCATGCTGGAAAAGGCGGCCTCGGCCTATCGTGCCTCGCTCGCGGCACGGCCTGAGGTAGAGGCGCCGCTCGACACCGCCAAGACAAATATCAACCTCACCTATACGCTCGGAGCTTTGTGGAACCGGACGCGTGACCGGCGGGCGCTGGATGAAGCACTCTGCGCTGTTGAGGCGGCTCTCAGTCTTATCAAGGATCTTGGCGTGCAGGAGCATATTCCCGCGGCCGAGCTTGCGCGTGAAACCATCATTGCCGCGATAGGCCATCGTCAGCCCAGGGCGTCCACGGCATAGATCGCAAGCGGCCGCTCCTTACGGGGTACAGTGGTGGCCTCTCGACGTCACGGTTGTCCTACCGTTTCGCCTGGGAAGTTCGCCCGGGTTTTTCTGGTAATGCCTTATATTTCCGCCAGCCTTCCGCGCGAAGGTGGCAAGCGGGGCAGGAACCACAGCCATAGCCCCAGTCATGCCTGATGGCACGTTCGCCGAGATAACATGTGTGCGTTGCCTCCAAGATGAGATCAATAAGGACGGTTCCGCCGAGCGTTTCAGCGAGGTGCCAAGTCGCCGCCTTATCGAGCCACATCAGGGGCGTTTCCACGATAAAATGGGCGTCCATGCCAAGATTCAAGGCGAGCTGCATGGCCTTGACCGTGTCGTCGCGACAATCCGGATAGCCGGAAAAATCCGTTTCGCACATGCCGCCGACAATGTGCCGGAAGCCGCGCCGGTAAGCGAGCGCCGCCGCGAAGGTCAGGAAAACAAGGTTGCGGCCAGGCACAAATGTATTGGGCAGGCCACGCCCATCAGCCACGATCGCGACGGCATGGGTCATCGCCGTTGTGGATATTTGCGCCAAGGCCTCGACCTGGATCACATGGTCGTCGCCGAGCCGCTCGCGCCAGACGGGAAAATGATGGCGCAGGGCGTCCCGGATCACGGCGCGCTGATCGAGTTCCACCCGATGCCTTTGGCCGTAATCAAAACCGACCGTCTCGACCCGCGCATAGCGGTCGAGCGCCAAGGCAAGACATGTCGTCGAATCCTGGCCGCCGGAAAAAAGAACGAGTGCCCCCGCCGTGGCTTCGGTCATCGCGCCGTACCCGTGCTGATCGGCAGATGAGACAACGCCGCCGGGACCTTGAGTCTGGTGACTTCCGACGAAGCAAGACTCCGTTCGCCGTCCGAAATTGCTCTTACTCTCCGAAGGAGAGCGGTTTCGAAGCGGTTGCTTGTGCCGACTCAAAGCTTAAGTCCACTCTTGGCAAAAGCAACCGCCGAAATCAACCCGATCTATTCTCCCGCGGGCACATCATCAGGCTTCGCCAGCAAAAGCGCCGCCTCAGCAGCCTCCGCCGCGCTTTCCGCTTTTTGCGCCAAAATCATCTCATCCCGCATATTTGCGACGCGGCGAAGTTTGACCATCGCAGCACCGGTCCCGGCAGGGATGAGACGGCCGACAATGACGTTTTCCTTCAAGCCTTCCAATGTATCGGTTTTGCCGTTGACCGCAGCCTCGGTCAACACCCGGGTCGTCTCCTGGAAAGAGGCTGCCGAGATGAACGAACGGGTCTGCAACGACGCTTTGGTTATCCCGAGGAGAACCGGCGTCCCCGAGGCAGGCTTTTTCCTGTCGGCAATCGCCGCGGCATTGGCCGCGTCGAGCTCGACTTGGTCGACCTGCTCGCCGGGCAGAAACTCCGTGTCACCGGGCTCGACAATATCCACCTTCTGCAGCATCTGCCGGACAATCACCTCGATATGTTTGTCATTGATGTTAACCCCTTGCAAACGATAGACTTCTTGAATCTCGTTGACGAGATAGGCTGCGAGTTCCTCGACCCCCTTGATCGCCAGAATATCATGCGGGGCTGGATTTCCGTCGACGATATAATCGCCTTTTTCGATGACATCGCCGTCCTGAAGATGGATATGCTTGCCTTTCGGGATCAGATATTCGATCGGCTCCGCGCCCTCTTCATTGGGAACGATGGAAATGCGCGTCTTGTTCTTATAATCCCGTCCGAATTGCACGGTGCCGGAGCACTCGGCGATAATCGCGTGATCCTTTGGCCGACGCGCTTCGAAGAGTTCGGCGACACGTGGCAGACCGCCGGTGATGTCGCGTGTCTTCGCCGAGTCCATTGAGATCCGCGCGATGATGTCGCCCGCCTTGACTTGCGCGCCCGGATCCACGCCGATGATCGAATCGACCGGCAAAGCATAACGCGCTTCGCCGCCACGGAGCAGCTTGCCGATCTTGCCGTCCGCGCTTTTGATCACGATCGCGGGCTTCAATGTGGAGGAACGCTGGTTGAGGCGCCAATCCATGACGAGGCGCTTGGCGATGCCCGTGGCTTCGTCGATGGTTTCCGTCATGGAGGCGCCTTCGACGAGATCCTCGAAGCCGACCGTTCCATCGATCTCGGTCAGAATCGGCCTTGTATAGGGATCCCACTCGGCAATGCGCTCGCCCCGCCGGATTTTGTCGCCATCGTCCACCTTGAGTCTGGCGCCATATTGGATCCTATGGACCGCGCGTTCCGTACCGTCGGGTCCCTCGACGACGATCGCGACATTGCGCGCCATGACCATCAGGTCGCCCTCGCTATTGCGGGCGAGATGGCGGTTACGGACCTTCACCACCCCATCAAAATTGGATTCGATGAAGGATTGATCGGCGATCTGCGCCGCGCCACCGATGTGGAATGTGCGCATGGTGAGCTGGGTGCCCGGCTCGCCGATCGATTGCGCGGCGATCACCCCGACGGCCTCGCCCATATTGACCGGCGTTCCGCGGGCAAGATCACGGCCATAGCATTTGCCGCAGACGCCATTCTTGGCTTCGCAGGTCAAAACCGAGCGGATCTTCACTTCCTGGATATTGGCCGCGTTGATGCGGTCGATATGCCATTCCTGGATCATTTCGCCCGCTTTCACAATGACAGCCCCCGATGTCTCCTTCAACTCCTCGGCTGCGGTGCGCCCAAGGATACGCGACGCAAGCGAGGCGACAATCTGGCCCGCGTCAATGATGGCGCGCATGCGGATGCCATTCGTGGAGCCGCAATCATTCATCGTGATAATCGAATCCTGGGCGACATCGACCAGGCGTCGTGTCAGATAGCCCGAGTTCGCGGTCTTCAAGGCCGTGTCGGCAAGTCCCTTGCGGGCGCCATGGGTCGAGTTGAAATACTCAAGCACGGTGAGCCCCTCCTTGAAGTTGGAGATGATTGGACTTTCGATGATCTCGCCCGAGGGCTTCGCCATCAAGCCGCGCATCGCCGCAAGCTGCTTCATCTGGGTCGGCGATCCACGCGCGCCGGAATGCGACATCATATAAATTGAATTAATCGGCTTATCGCGGCCGTTGTCGTCCTTTTGCACGGATGAGATCCGAGCCATCATCTCCTCGGCCAGCTTGTCGGAACATTTCATCCAGACGTCGACGACCTTATTATATTTTTCACCCTGCGTGATCAGCCCATCATTATATTGTTGCTCATATTCCTTCGCGAGCGCTCCCGTCTCGGCGATAATGCGCGGCTTGGTTTCCGGTACGACCATGTCGTCCTTGCCGAAAGAAATACCGGCCTTGAACGCCTCGCGGAACCCGAGCGCCATGATCCGGTCGCAAAAGATGACCGTCTCCTTCTGACCGCAATTGCGATAGACAATGTCGATCATGCTTGAAATCTCCTTCTTCGTCATGAGCTTATTCACGACATCGAAGGGAATCTTGACATGGTCTGGCAGCAATTGGCCAAGGATCATCCGGCCGGGCGTGGTATCGAAAATCTTCGCGACGCGCTGGCCCTTGTCATCAAAGGTCCATGCCCGCCCCTTGATCCGTGTGTGCAGAGTAACGGCCTTGGCATGCAAGGCATGTTCAATCTCACCCATGTTGGCGAATGCCATCCCTTGCCCCGGCTCGCCATCGCGCATCAATGAAACGTAGTAAAGGCCGAGCACAATATCCTGCGATGGCACGATAATCGGCTGGCCATTGGCCGGATGCAAAATATTGTTGGTCGACATCATCAGCACGCGTGCTTCGAGTTGCGCCTCGAGCGAGAGCGGCACATGCACTGCCATCTGGTCGCCGTCAAAATCGGCATTAAAGGCGGCGCAGACGAGCGGATGCAACTGGATCGCCTTGCCCTCGATCAGCTTTGGCTCGAAGGCCTGAATGCCAAGACGGTGGAGCGTCGGCGCCCGGTTCAGCATGACCGGATGCTCGCGGATGACTTCGTCGAGAATATCCCAGACTTCCGGTTTCTCCTTCTCGACGAGCTTTTTTGCCTGTTTGACGGTCGCCGAGAGGCCCTTGGCGTCAAGACGCGAATAGATAAAGGGCTTGAAGAGTTCGAGCGCCATCTTCTTCGGCAGACCACATTGATGCAATTTCAGATCGGGCCCGACCACGATGACCGAGCGGCCCGAATAATCGACGCGCTTACCAAGCAGATTTTGGCGGAACCGGCCTTGTTTGCCCTTGAGCATGTCGGCGAGCGACTTCAAGGGCCGCTTGTTGGCGCCGGTGATGACGCGGCCGCGCCGGCCGTTGTCGAACAATGCGTCGACAGCCTCCTGCAGCATCCGCTTCTCATTGCGCACGATAATGTCCGGCGCGCGCAACTCGATAAGCCGTTTCAGACGATTGTTGCGGTTGATGACGCGCCGGTAAAGATCATTGAGATCCGAGGTCGCGAAACGGCCACCGTCAAGCGGCACGAGCGGCCTCAGGTCAGGCGGAATGACCGGAACTTCTGTGAGAATCATCCATTCGGGCTTGTTGCCGGAATGCATGAAGGCCTCGATGATCTTCAATCGCTTGGCAAGTTTCTTTGGTTTCAGATCCGTGGTGGATTCAGCGATCTCGACCTTCAGTTCCTCGGCGATTTTCTTCAGATCCATGCTGCGCAGAATTTCGCGAATCGCCTCGGCGCCGATGAGGGCGGTGAAGGAATCTTGGCCATATTCGTCCTGCGCGCGCAGGTAATCATCTTCATTGAGCAGCTGGCGGTCCTTGAGCGGTGTCAGCCCCGGATCGAGCACGATATAAGATTCAAAATAAAGGATGCGCTCGATATCCTTCAGCGTCATGTCGAGAAGAAGCCCGATGCGCGAAGGCAAGGATTTGAGAAACCAGATATGGGCAACCGGCGCCGCGAGCGAAATATGCCCCATGCGCTCGCGTCGCACGCGCGACAACGTCACCTCTACGCCGCATTTCTCACAGATGACACCCTTGTATTTCATCCGCTTATATTTGCCGCATAGACACTCGTAATCCTTGATCGGACCGAATATCCGGGCGCAGAACAAGCCATCCCGCTCGGGTTTGAAGGTCCGGTAATTGATGGTCTCCGGCTTCTTGATTTCTCCGAAGGACCAGGACAGAATCTTCTCCGGGCTTGCGATTGATATCTGGATCTGATCGAACGCCTGCGGTTGCACGGCCGGACTGAAGAGATTCATGACCTCTTGATTCATTGCCATCTCCTGATGCTTGGGCCTGTGCGTCGCCGGTCAGCGGCCCTTTGCCGGAAAAAGGAAAAGCTTCCGCCCGCGAGCCTTGCCCACGGGCAGATGTCAATTGCCGGCTCTATTCGGCTGCCTCGGCCGGAGGCAAAAGGCTTTCCAGTTTCGTCGTCTGGGTAAGCTCGACATTGAGACAAAGCGAACGCATCTCCTTGACGAGCACGTTAAAGCTTTCAGGAATGCCCGATTCAAAAGCATCGTCGCCACGCACGATGGATTCATAAACCTTTGTGCGGCCTGCTACGTCATCGGATTTCACGGTCAGCATCTCCTGCAGCGTATAAGCGGCGCCATAAGCTTCCAGCGCCCAGACCTCCATCTCACCGAAACGCTGGCCACCGAACTGCGCCTTGCCGCCGAGCGGCTGCTGTGTGACGAGACTGTAGGGGCCGATGGAACGGGCATGGATCTTATCATCGACAAGGTGGTGAAGCTTCAGGATATAGATGTAGCCGACCGTGACTTTGCGGTCGAAGGCTTCGCCGGTACGCCCGTCGTAGAGTGTCACCTGGCCGGAACTGTCGAGACCCGCCCGTTCCAGCATATCCACAATGTCCTTTTCCCGTGCGCCATCGAACACCGGCGTCGCGATGGGCACGCCGCGGCGCAGATTTTCGCCAAGCTCGACAACCGCTTCGTCGTTGAGTTCCGCAATCTCCGACTTGGCTTCATAAATCTCGATCAACTTATCGCGCAGCGGCTTTGCATTCCTGTCCCTCAAATAAGCATTGACCGTTTCGCCGATCTGCTTGCCGAGCCCGGCGCAGGCCCAGCCAAGATGGGTTTCAAGGATCTGCCCGACATTCATGCGGGATGGCACACCAAGCGGATTCAAGACGATATCCACCGCCTGCCCGTCGGCAAGGAAGGGCATGTCTTCCTGCGGCACTATCTTCGACACGACGCCCTTATTGCCATGCCGCCCTGCCATCTTGTCGCCTGGCTGGATCTTGCGCTTCACCGCGACGAAGACCTTCACCATCTTCATCACGCCGGGCGGCAATTCATCACCGCGCTGCAATTTCTCGACCTTATCGAGGAAGCGGCTTTCCAAGCCCTTCTTGGCTTCGTCATACTGCTTGCGCATGGCTTCGAGTTCGGCCATCGTCTGGTCGTTCTCGACCCCGAAGATCCACCATTGCGAGCGCGGATAATCCTCGATGATCTCCTTGGTGAGCTTGGTATCGCGCTTGAACCCCTTCGGCCCGGCGATCGCTTTTTTGCCCACGAGAACATCCATGAGACGCGTGTAGACATTGCGATCGAGGATTGCCAGCTCATCGTCGCGGTCCTTCGCGAGACGCTCGATTTCCTCGCGCTCGATGGCTTGGGCGCGCTCGTCCTTGTCAACGCCATGCCGGTTGAAGACACGCACCTCAACGATCGTGCCTTGCACGCCGGGTGGCACCCGCAAGGATGTATCGCGAACATCGGAGGCCTTCTCGCCGAAGATCGCGCGCAACAGTTTCTCTTCCGGCGTCATCGGGCTTTCGCCCTTTGGCGTGATCTTACCGACGAGAATGTCGCCCGCCTGAACCTCGGCACCGATATAGACGATCCCCGCCTCGTCGAGATTCTTCAAGGCCTCTTCCGACACATTCGGAATATCGCGGGTGATTTCCTCTGGACCGAGTTTGGTGTCGCGCGCCAGCACCTCGAATTCGTCGATGTGAATCGAGGTAAACACATCATCCTTGACGATACGCTCATTGAGAAGGATCGAATCTTCGAAATTATAACCATTCCACGGCATGAAGGCGACAAGGACGTTGCGGCCAAGTGCCAGATCACCGAGGTCGGTCGATGGACCGTCGGCGATGATATCGCCCTTCCGCACATAATCGCCGACTCGCACCAGAGGTTTCTGATTGATGCAGGTCGACTGGTTCGAGCGCTGGAACTTCATCATCCGATAGATATCAACGCCGGGCTTGCCGGCGTCGGTTTCCTCGGTAGCCCGCACCACGATGCGCGTCGCGTCCACCTGATCGATGAACCCGGTGCGTCGGGCCGCGATCGCGGCGCCGGAATCACGCGCGACGACGGATTCCATGCCGGTCCCAACAAGCGGAGCATCTGCCCGGACAAGCGGCACGGCCTGGCGCTGCATATTGGAGCCCATCAACGCCCGGTTGGCGTCATCGTTCTCGAGAAAGGGGATCAAGGCAGCGGCAACCGAGACAAGCTGCTTTGGCGAGACATCCATGAAATCGACGCGTTCGCGCGGGACCATGACGACATCGCCAGAGTGCCGGCACACGACGAGATCCTCGGTCAGCGCCCTCTCGGCATTGAGCGGCGCGTTGGCTTGCGCCACATAATATTTGGCCTCTTCCATCGCCGAGAGATAAACCACCTCATCGGTGACGCGGCTATCCTTGAGGCGGCGGTAAGGCGTCTCTATGAACCCATATTTATTGACGCGCGCGAAGGTCGCGAGCGAATTGATAAGACCGATGTTCGGCCCTTCCGGGGTTTCGATCGGGCAGATGCGGCCGTAATGGGTCGGATGCACGTCCCGCACTTCAAAGCCCGCCCGCTCCCGGGTGAGACCACCAGGGCCAAGCGCCGACAACCGACGCTTATGGGTGATTTCGGACAAGGGATTGGTCTGGTCCATGAACTGCGACAATTGCGACGAGCCAAAGAACTCGCGCACCGATGCCGCCGCAGGTTTGGCATTGATGAGATCCTGCGGCATGACTGTATCGATATCGACCGAAGACATCCGCTCCTTGATGGCCCGTTCCATCCGCAGCAAGCCCAGCCGATATTGATTCTCCATGAGTTCGCCGACCGAGCGGACACGGCGGTTGCCGAGATGGTCGATGTCGTCGATTTCGCCGCGTCCATCGCGGAGATCGACAAGCGCCCGCATGACCGCGATGATATCTTCTTTGCGGAGAGTGCGCACCGTGTCAGCCGCGTCGAGATCCATGCGCATGTTCATCTTAACCCGGCCGACCGCCGAGAGATCATAGCGTTCCGGATCGAAAAACAGCGAATGGAACATCGCCTCCGCCGTTTCAAGAGTCGGCGGCTCCCCCGGGCGCATAACTCGGTAGATATCGAACAACGCCTCCTCGCGGGAGCTATTCTTGTCGACGGCAAGGGTGTTGCGAATGTAAGGCCCGATATTGACATGATCGATATCAAGCACCGGCAATTCCGTGAAACCGGCTTCGATCAGGAGCGCCAGCGATTTGGCGGTGATCTCATCGCCCGCCTCGGCAAAGATTTCACCGGTTGCCGGGTTATAAAGATCGGACGCGATATATTGCCCGTGGAGATCCTCATCTTGCGCCCGCAAGAATTTGATGCCTCGTTCCGAGAGCAAGCGCGCGCTTCGCACGGTAAGTTTCTTGCCAGCCTCTAGGACAACTTCGCCGGTGTCGGCATCGAGAACGTCGAGGGCGGCCTTCATGCCTTTCATGCGTTCAGGCTCGAAGGGAATCCGCCAGCCGTCCTTGTCACGGATATAAGTGATCGTCTTATAAAAGATCGAGAGAATCTCCTCGCCATCCATGCCGAGGGCGTAAAGGATCGACGTCGCGGGGATTTTCCGGCGCCGGTCGATACGGGCATGGACAATGTCCTTGGCATCGAATTCAATATCGAGCCAAGAGCCGCGATAGGGAATAATCCTCGCCGCGAACAGAAGCTTGCCGGACGAATGACTTTTGCCCTTGTCGTGATCGAAAAACACGCCCGGCGAACGGTGCATCTGCGAAACGATGACCCTCTCCGTCCCGTTGACAATGAACGTGCCGTTCATCGTCATCAAAGGCATGTCTCCCATATAGACGTCTTGCTCTTTGATGTCCTTGACCGATTTTGCGCCAGTGTCGGGATCGACGTCGAAAACGATGAGGCGCAAAGTCACTTTGAGCGGCGCGGCAAAGGTCATGCCGCGTTGGCGGCATTCGTCGACGTCATATTTCGGCGGCTCGAATTCATATTTGACAAATTCGAGCAAAGCCGTGCTCGAAAAATCGGAAATCGGGAAAACCGATTTGAAGACCGATTGCAGACCTTCGTCCGGCCGGCCGCCTTCCGGCTCATCGACAAGGAGGAATTGGTCATAGGAGGCTTTTTGAACTTCGATCAGGTTCGGCATTTCCGCGACTTCGCGGATATGACCGAAAAATTTACGAATACGCTTACGGCCGGTGAACGTCTGCGCCATATTATGAGCCATGTCGCTCCTCGCACCTCGTGGAAACAGCGATTTTCTCAAGCGGAAATTCGCTTAGCCCGCTCCAGCCGTGCGCCGGAAGGGAAGAGACTTCCTCAGCCCAGGCGCTCACGCCGCCGCGAACCCCTGCTGGAAAGCCGGAACTTTTTTGTAAAACAACATTGGTTTTAGCGCGGCGGTAGCCCCACCATTTTGATGGAACCACCGCCGTAAGAAACAGAAGGGCCGCTGAAACGGCCAAGCCACAATCACTTAAGCTCCACCTTGGCCCCCGCTTTTTCGAGCGCCGCCTTGATTTTCTCGGCTTCTTCCTTGCTGGCGCCCTCCTTGACAGGCTTGGGCGCGGCTTCAACCAGATCCTTCGCCTCCTTGAGGCCAAGCCCGGTCACCGCGCGCACTTCCTTGATGACTTCGATTTTCTTGTCGCCAATCGCCGCAAGGATCACGGTGAATTCGGTTTGCTCCTCCACCGGCGCCGCGGCCGCGCCGCCAGCCGCGGGCCCTGCCGCAACAGCAACTGCCGCCGCCGCAGATACGCCCCATTTTGCTTCCAGCAGCTTGGCGAGTTCGGCGGCTTCGAGAACAGTAAGACTTGAAAGATCCTCGACGATCTTTTCCAGATTGGCCATTGTCACTTCCTTCGATTGGGTTTTTCAATTCATTCAAAAGCGGTGTTAAGTCCGTCAAGATTAGCCTGAAGATGTCAGGCGGCATCTTTTCCAGCATAGGCCGCAAACACGCGCGCGAGCTTCGCGGCCGGTGCCGTTGTAAGCTGCGCAAGCTTTGTCGCTGGTGCCACAACGAGACCCACGAGTTTGCCGCGCAGTTCGTCCAGGGACGGCAACGTCGCGAGGGAGCGTATGGCGTCGACATTGAGCGCCGTCGCCCCCATGGCACCGCCCAGAATCACGAGCTTGTCGTGATCTTTGGCGAAAGCCACCACGGCTTTCGGCGCCGCGACCGGATCCTCTGAATAGGCGATCAGGGTCGGGCCCCGCATGAGCTCTGAAATAGATGCTACCTCAGTGCCTTGCACGGCAATCTTAACGAGACGGTTCTTGGCGACCTGCACCTTGGCTCCTGCCGCGCGCATCTGCTTTCGCAGAGCTTGCATTTGTGCCACAGTCAGGCCGGAATAATGGGCAACCACCACCACTGATGTCGTCTTAAAGACATCGGCAAGGGAAGCAACGCATTGTTTCTTTTCCCCTCTGTCCACGGTCTGTCTCCTTACGCGGGGGCGGAGTCAGGGACTTCCGGCCCGCGGGCTGCATCTGCCACCTCGTGAACCGGGAGGCGAACCTCCCGTCGAGGCGACGCTGTGCCTGTCCCCGGAGCAGACAGGCCGCGCCGGACAGTGGGGTAGACCAAAATCGAAGGAACCAAAAAAGGCGGAGCCTTCCTGCAATCCAATTCTGTCATAACCCCGTCTATGCCGGCCCACGATCGCCATCCCGGTAGGAACCGAATTGGCAGTCGCAAGATTAAGCTTGAGTTCGACCAGAAGGGCGACTCCTCACGCCGGCAGTCTCGGACAGGACATGGCCGGAAGGGACAGGCGTCAACCGCCTATCCTCCGGCCTTACCTGCCGCGTCACGCAATACCCTTCGCCGAAAGCACTTCAGACGCCCGAAGCGAAACTTACTGGCACCTCGCGAACGCGCATTCTTTGGGATGCGGGGTTGCTAAACCCGACCAACCCCGAACCTCCTATTTAAACTGATTGGCCACTCCTGCCAAGGCCCGAAATACAATTTTCTACCGCAACCGCATGGCTCAGGCCGTGAGCGTCGCGGTATCGACCTTGACGCCCGGGCCCATGGTCGACGAAATTGCAACCCTTTGGATATACGTGCCCTTGGCCCCTTGTGGCTTGGCCTTGGCAACAGCGTCCACAAAAGCGACGATATTCTCGACCAGTTTCTCCTGCGAGAAGGAAGCTTTGCCCACGCTGCCTTGGACAATCCCGGCTTTTTCGACCCGAAACTCCACCGCCCCGCCCTTTGAAGCCTTAACGGCCCCGGTGATATCCATAGTCACGGTGCCGACCTTCGGATTGGGCATCAAGCCGCGCGGACCCAAGACCTTGCCGAGCCGGCCGACAAGCGGCATCATGTCGGGCGTCGCAATGCAACGGTCGAAGGCGATGGTGCCGCCCTGGACAGTGGCAACCAGATCTTCCGCCCCGACAACGTCCGCCCCAGCCGCCTTGGCCTCGTCGGCCTTGGCGCCGCGCGCGAAGACGGCGACCCGCAGCGTGCGCCCGGTTCCGTTCGGCAGATTGACGACCCCGCGCACCATCTGATCGGCATGCTTGGGATCAACCCCCAGATTCATCGCGATCTCCACGGTTTCATCAAATTTCGTGTTGGCGCGCTCCTGGACGAGCTTGACCGCATCGGTGACCGGATAAAGCTTGATCCGGTCTATGCCTTCGCGTGCCTTGCGCACCCGTTTTCCGATATGTGCCATCGCCCTACCCCACAATCTCAAGGCCCATGGAACGGGCAGAGCCTTCAATCATCCGTGCCGCCGCTTCGACCGTGGCACAGTTGAGATCGGGCAATTTTTTCTCGGCAATCTCCTGAATCTGGGCTTTCGTGATCTGGCCGGCGAAACCGCGGCCGGCGGTTTTCGAACCAGACTGGATACCCGTGGCCTTCTTCAAAAAATAGGAAACCGGCGGCAGCTTCATTTCGAAAGTGAAGGACCGGTCCTGAAAAGCGGTGATCACAACGGGGATCGGCGTCCCCTTTTCCATCTGCGCGGTCCGGGCATTGAACGCCTTGCAAAATTCCATGATGTTCAAGCCGCGCTGCCCAAGCGCGGGGCCGATCGGGGGCGAAGGATTGGCCGCCCCGGCCAGCACCTGAAGCTTCACGTAGCCCGTGATCTTCTTAGCCATTGCCATTCTCCCATACAAAGCCGGCCCTTGCGGCGCGGCGGTTGCGGTCGTGGTCCGGCGGCGGATCCGCCGGGCATGGCGGGGCCGTCTTCCACATCTTATGCCATCGGTTGCAAAGCGCGGCCGATGGTGTTTTTCTCAATTTTGTCTTTTTCGCCTGCCTCCTTATCACAAGGGACGATATGCGAAAAAGGATGGGTATCAGGCCGCCTCACCCATCGGGCGCCGACGCCCAAACTCAGACTTTCTCAACCTGTCCATATTCCAATTCCACCGGCGTCGCCCGGCCAAAAATCGAAACCGCGACCTTGACCCTGGAACGGTCCTCGTCGACATCCTCGACGATGCCGTTGAAGGAGGCGAAGGGGCCGTCCGCGACCCGCACCGTCTCGCCGATTTCGAAGGAGATCGACGACTTGGGCCGATCGACACCCTCGGCGACCTGACCCTTGATCCGCTCCGCCTCGCTATCGGAAATCGGCATCGGCTTTTTGTCGGCGCCCAAAAATCCGGTGACTTTCGGCGTATTTTTGATCAGATGATAGACATCGTCGGAAAGATCACATTT
>DATJLX010000088.1:0-12891 GCA_035509135.1 Methylocella sp. | reverse complement strand
GAGCATGGCTTCCAAAGGGGCAGCTAACGCAATTCTCACGAGAGCCATGGGTCCCTGTGCCAAATTTCCTGCTAAGAGATATAAATAATATCAGTTGTATAATTCTACCGCGGAAACTTATCCTTTCAATATTGTAAAGCTATTTAACTATTCTCATGATCATGTCATTAATTTCTTACTGAGAGTTTCTTTTGTTTTAAGGCGCTGTCGCAGCGCGTGTTAAATTTGTTACAGTTCCCGGAATAGTGGGCCTTTCCATCCCGAAAATGGCTCCGCTTTCCTAGCTTCGGCCACGGTTTTGGGCTACCACTCAGCAAAGATTATGAGGGGAAGTTCATGGCGGGCTCGCGCATTGGGTTGGTTTCCTTGGCCGTCCTTGCCCTTTTGGGGGCGGGCGGCTGTTCTTTCTTCCCTGTCTCCGGCCCCTCTTCCGCCGACATTGAAAGCGGTGTCTCGCCAACCGCGCCCTACCATTTGGTCAAGCTCTCGACGCAGGCGATCGACGTCCTCGCGGCACATGAGCCAAAAGGCCTCGCGGGCGCCTTCACCGACCAGCGTCCGCCGGCCAAGATTGTTTTTGGCATCGGCGATGTCGTCTCGGTCACGGTTTTCGAAGCCGCCGCGGGCGGTTTGTTCATTCCCCTCGAAGCGGGCGTGCGCCCGGGCAATTTCGTGACGCTTCCTGACCAGATCATCGACAATAACGGAAATATTACCATTCCTTTCGCCGGATTGATCAAAGCCGCCGGCCGCAACAACGTCCAGATCCAAAATGATATCGTCGCCAAGATTAAAAACCGGGCGATTGAACCGCAAGTCGTCGTGAGCTTGTCGCAACAGCGGACCTCGCTGATCAGCGTGGTCGGCGCGGTCAATACGCCCCTGCGCTTCGCGGTTCCAATGACGGGGGCGGGGGACCGCGTTCTTGATGCGATCACCCGCGCGGGCGGCATCTCCGGGCCCGGCTATGCGAGCTGGGTCATGCTCGAACGGGGAGGCCGCCGCGCCACCGTGCCCTTCGAAAATCTCGTGATGAATGCGGCCAACAATATCTATGTCTTGCCAGGCGACCGGATCTATGTCTATCAGGAGCAGCAGAAATTCATCGCCTTTGGCGCCGTGGGGGTCAACACGGCGGGCTTTGCGCAAACCGAGATCAATTTCGACGCGTGGCGGGTCAACCTCGCCGAAGCTGTTGCCAAGGCTGGCGGCTTGGCCGATTTCCAAGCCGATCCAGGCGCGGTTTTCCTCTACCGTCAGGAGCCGCGTGAGGTCGCGCAGCTGCTTGGCGCCGACATGGCCAAATTCAACGGGCCTCTTGTTCCGGTCATTTTCTGGATCGATTTCCGTGATCCAGGCGGGTATTTCCTGGCCACCAGAATGCAGATGCGCAACGACGACATTATCTTCATGGCCAATGCTCATTCCTACGAGGTCAGCAAAGTCCTGAACTTCGCAAGTCTCGTTGCAACGACGGCGATTTCGGCGGAAGCGGGCGTCGTCGGTGTCCCGACGGCGAGCGCCGCGCTGCATGGGCATGCTTTGGCGGGGGCACCGTCCAAATCGATTACTTCCTGTATCAACGTAGTCGCTACTACCGGCTGTGTCCCTGGATCTACCGGCACGTTCCCGTGATCATGGCATGAGTGGCATGGCTCATGCGTGACAGCTCTTTGTCAAACGGCGTCGTCTGACAAGCGCGGCATTCGGCGTCGCGGAAAATCATAACGCCAGCCGCAAGTTCGTTTAAAGTGCAAATTGCAAGAGACGAAAGCTCGAAGCCTGAGAGCCCTATCGTGCGGGATAAACGTCATCGGACCCGTTTGATCTTCTCAAGCGGTCACTTTTCTAGCCACTTGGATCGGCGGCAAAGGATCGTTTCCCATTGACGCGAAAGTTTTGGACGGTCTTCTCTTGGTGTTCAGACCCTGAGCAACGTCCTCGCTCCGTTATAAACTATCGAGCCGCAATGCCGCATTTCCTTGCCGCCGGGAACAAGCCGCGCAAAATTCTGATTTACGGAATCAATTATGCCCCGGAGATGACCGGCACGGGCCGGTACACCGGCGACATCGGCGCGTATTTGGCCAAGAACGGTTTTGACGTCGGCGTGGTGACGGCGCCGCCGCATTATCCCGGCTGGCATGCGGCCCCCCCCTATTCGGCGCTTCGCTATTCGAGAGAAAACCGCGCGGGCGTCAAAATTCTCCGCTGCCCACTGCTGCTTCGTACCGACATGCGCGGGATTTGGCGCCTCCTTGCGCCGCTCAGTTTTGCCGTGACATCCGCACCTGTCGCCCTTTGGAAAATCATCACGGAACGGCCGGGCATTGTTCTGTGTATCGAGCCGACCCTGCTAGTCGCGCCGGCCGCTTTGCTTGCCAGGCTCACAGGCGCACGCGTGATCCTCCATGTCCAGGATCTCGAGGTCGACGCGGCTTTCGCGATCGGCCATCTGAAGGGGGACTGGCTGAAGACGATCCTATTGGGGCTGGAGCCTTATCTGCTGCGGCGATTTTCCAGCATCATCACAATCTCGGACCATATGCGCAAGCGCCTGATCGCCAAGGGAGTCGAGAAAAACCGGATTGGATTGGTGCGCAATTGGGTTGATGTCACCAAGATCAAACCGCTCACCGGACCGAATGCCTTTCGCGCCGAACTTGGTCTGAGTGACGCCGATTTTGTCGTCCTTTATGCCGGCAACATCGGCGCCAAACAGGCTCTTGGCGTGGTGCTCGACGCGGCGCGCCTGCTTACCTCGATGGCGCATGTGCATTTCGTCTTTGCCGGAGACGGCCCTGAAAAGCCCCATCTGATGCAAGGCTGCGCCGATTTGCCCCGCATGCATTTCCTGCCGCCGCAGCCGGAAGAACGGCTCTGCGAGCTTCTCAATTTGGCCGATCTGCATGTGCTGCCGCAATCGCGCGGCGCCGCCGACCTCGTCTTGCCATCGAAGCTCGGCGGCATGCTGGCGAGCGGCAAACCCGTGCTGGCGACGGCCGACGCCGGAACCGAGCTCTTCGAAGTGCTGAGCGGCACGGCCATCCTCGTGCCAGCCGGAGACAGTTCGGCGATGGCGCGCGAGATCGGCATCTTGGCGGCCGGGGGCTGGCATCCGGCGCTTGGGGACGGCCGCCAGCTGGCCCACGCCTTCGATCGGGAAGTCAGTCTTGAGAAATTTTGCGCGCTTCTCGATGAGCCGGGCAGCCAGGGCACGGAATTCGGCACAGAGGCCTTGTGAGTAGCCGCTCCAGCCCCAGCAGCGGCTTTCCCATTGAGGCATTTTCACGCGAAGGGAACCCGCTTTGCGACAGGCTAAGCGAGAAGACGAGCCGGGAGAGCTGCCTTCTCAGCCCACCGAATCGGAAAGCGCGTGCCAGCCGTACGCGGCAATGGGTCGCGTACGAAACCGCCCCTTTTTTATCAAAGTCTCGTTAGGTCTTCACTGGCGCGCAAACTGCATCGTGCCAAAAGATAGCCCGCGAACAAAGATCGAGACGTCATGCCGGGATCGGCGGTTCTTTGCGGCCTCCCGCGATTCGGTCGGGTCATGAAAGAATGGAGGCCTTGGCTTGGACACCTTCGAACTGAACAAAATCGCCGGAGCTTTCCTCGGAACGCTGCTCTTGGCGATGGGGCTGAACGTATTCTCCAGCGCGATTTTCCGCCAAGCCGGGCTCGTCAAGCCTGGCTATCCGCTTCCCGCCGCAGAGGAGGCGGCCTCGGCCGGAAACGGCGCCGCCAAGCCAGCCATCACCCCAATTGCAGATCGTTTGGCCAAGGCCGATGTGAAAAAAGGAGAGGCGGATACAAAGCCCTGCCAAGCCTGCCATAATTTCGAGCAAGGAGCCGGCGCCAAGATCGGTCCCCCGCTTTTCGGTGTCGTCGACCGGCCCAAGGGCTCGGTCGCAGGTTTCAGCTATTCCGACGCGATCAAGACCAAGGGCGGCGAATGGACCTATGCAGACCTCGATCAATTCCTCGCCGATCCCAAGGCTTACGCGCCAGGCACCAAAATGACGTTCGCCGGGGAAGCCGACCCTATCAAACGGGCGGACATCATTGACTATTTGCATACATTGTCAGACAATCCTGAGCCGCTTCCAACAAGCGGCCCAGGCGATTCAGGGCACGGCGATAACGCAGTCCCGCCTCTCACGCAACCGAAGGGGCACGCCGTGGATACCGCCCCGCTTCCGGCGAGCCGCTCAGCCGCGTCGCCAGGGGATGCCAGCACCGGGCCCGCGCTTCCCCCACTCAAGGAACACACCGCTTCAGTTCCTGCCGAGCCGCTTTCACCGAACGGCTCGCCCGGGGAAACTCCGCGGCACAAGCGCCGAGTCCATTCTTCCACAACGAAAGCAGACAACCGCAAAAACTAAAGCTGGCCTTTTCGGCCAAGCGTGTTCTCGCATGCCAAAATGCACTTGTTTTACAAATAAGGCGCGTTTTACAAAGCCGGGTTCCTACCCGGCTTTTTATTGCCTATTATGGGTGTTAAGCAAGCTAGGGCTTTTCCAAAAGCTGCTCGGCTTTTTTGAGGATAGGCTCCAACTCTTTTTGAGCGGATCTTTGAATGGGGCAGTCTCCTCGCATCCAATCGTGCAAGGAAACAAGAAGAACAAGAAACTGAGGCCAAGAGCGCTGACCCGGCGCCATCCAAGGCCAGCCGCCTCATGCGGCCACGCACATCGGGCTTGAAGGACAAATCTTGATAGCAAAATCCTTTCCACGAATTTCCCATGCACTCAGCCGCCGCGCGGCGCTGCGTTTTGGCGCCGCTGGCCTTGTCTTGCCGCGGTTCTTGACTGCCGCCGCGCTGGCCGCCGGGAAAGAGACCGAGACCCATGGCCTCTCGATCTTCGGCGATCTCGCATTGCCCGAAGGGTTCCGTCATTTTCCCTATGTGAACCCGGCCGCGCCAAAAGGCGGCGAGATCGCCTTGCAGGTCAGTTCGACCTCCGGCAACCAGAATTTCACCACCTTCAATACCTTGAATGTCTATATCCTGAAGGGGGACGGCGCCGCCGGCATGGCGGCCATTTTCGATTCGCTCATGGCCGGCAGCGGCGACGAGCCGGATTCGCTCTATGGCCTTGTCGCCCGCGCCGTGCGGGTGTCGGCCGACAAGACCATCTACCGCTTTCTTCTGCGCAAGGAGGCAAGGTTCCACGACGGCTCGCCCTTGACCGCGCGCGATGTCGCTTTTTCTTTGAATTTACTGAAAACCAAGGGTCATCCGTCGATCCGCCAATCCCTTCGCGATCTTGATGCCGCCGAGGCCGAGGCCGATGATGTCGTCAAGGTGCGACTGAAGCCGCGCCACAGCCGGGAAGCGATTTTGATTGTCGCCGGGCAGCCGATCTTTTCCGCCGCCTATTACGGAAAACATCCGTTCGACGAAACGACGCTCGAGCCGCCGCTTGGGTCAAGCGCCTATAAGGTCGGCGCCTTCGATACCGGCCATTACATCACCTTTGACCGGGTTCCCGATTACTGGGGCAAGGATCTTCCCGTCAACGTGGGCCAGGCCAATTTCGATCGCATCCGGTTTGAATATTTCGGCGACCGGAAAGTGGCGTTCGAGGCGTTCAAGGCGGGCGTCTTCACTTTTCGCGAGGAATTCACCTCGGCCGTGTGGGCAACCGGCTATGATTTCGCCGCCGTCAAGGATGGACGGATCATCCGCGCGACCCTGCCCGATGAATCGCCGATGGGAACCCAGGGCTGGTTCCTGAACATAAGGCGGGAGAAGTTCAAGGATCCGCGAATCCGCCAGGCCATCGGGCTTGCCTTCGATTTCGAATGGACCAACGCCAATATCATGTATGGGGTCTATGCGCGTACCACCTCTTATTTCCAAAATTCGCCGATGGCAGCGCAAGGCAAACCGGCGCCCGAGGAGCTAGCCCTGCTCGAGCCCTTTCGCGGCGAACTCGATCCCAGTGTGTTCGGCGAGGTCGCCGTCCCGCCGGTGTCGGATGGTTCGGGCCAGGACCGGGGGCTTTTGCGGCAAGCGTCGCAGCTCTTCGCCGCCGCGGGCTGTCAGCGCTCCGGTACGCAATTGAGCTTACCCGATGGCAAGCCTTTCGAGATCGAGTTTCTGGATTTCGACAATGCCCTGGAGCCGCATACCGCGCCGTTCATCAAAAACCTGAAACTGCTCGGCATCGAGGCCCGCTACCGGGTTGTCGATGCTGCGCAATATAAGCGGCGCTTGGACGATTTCGACTATGACATCGTCACCTCGCGTTTCGGCTTCGGCCTCACCCCGGGGGAAGGCATGCGAGGAACATTCGGATCGGAAGCCGCAAGCCTGCCCGGCTCGCGCAATATTTCCGGGATTGCCAGCAAGGCAATCGATGCCCTGATCGAGCAAGCGCTGGTCGCCGAGACACGCGAGCAACTGACCTTTATCTGCCGCACGATCGACCGCGTCCTGCGGTCCGGATATTATTGGGTTCCCATGTGGAACAAGCCCAATCATCTTGTCGCCTATTGGGATTTATTCGGCCGCCCCGAGCGCGGCCCAAGATATGACATCGGCGTCGTCTCGACCTGGTGGTACGACGAGGATAAGGCCAAGCGCATCCATTTCGCCGGCCGCTGAAAGGCATAAGATGTTTGCCTATATCGC
Organism: Methylocella sp.; assembly: GCA_035509135.1. Taxonomy (GTDB): domain Bacteria; phylum Pseudomonadota; class Alphaproteobacteria; order Rhizobiales; family Beijerinckiaceae; genus Methylocapsa. The sequence continues at coordinate 6,251 of DATJLX010000088.1, read as the reverse complement.
GCGCCGCCTCCTGTTCATGATTCCGACGCTCTTCGGAATTTTGCTGATCAACTTTGCCATTGTGCAATTCGCGCCGGGCGGCCCGGTCGAGCGTATTCTCGCGCAATTGCAAGGGCTCGATACCGGCGCGACCGCGCATTTCGGCGGCGGCGGCGAAACCGGCAATACGGGCGCTGGCGACATGTCCTCGAAATACCGGGGCGCCCAGGGTCTCGATCCGAAATTCATCGCCGAACTCGAAAAACAATTCGGCTTCGACAAGCCGGCCTATGAGCGCTTTTTCCTGATGCTCAAGAACTATGCCATCTTTGATTTCGGGCGTTCCTACTTTCGCGACGTGCCGGTTTTGCAACTGATCAAGGAAAAACTGCCGGTTTCGATCTCGCTCGGTCTTTGGATGACGCTGCTTTCCTATGCGATCTCGATTCCCTTAGGGATCAAGAAGGCGGTCAGTGATGGTTCGCGCTTCGATGTCTGGTCCTCGGCCGTCGTCATCACGGGCTATGCGATCCCAAATTTTCTCTTCGCCATCCTGCTCATCGTGCTGTTTTGCGGCGGCTCTTTCTGGCAGATTTTTCCGCTGCGCGGCCTCACCTCGGAAAACTGGACGCAGCTTTCGCTGGCGGGCAAGATCGCCGATTATTTCTGGCATATCACCCTGCCCGTCGTGTCGATGACGCTTGGCGCCTTCGCGACCTCGACTTTTCTCACCAAGAATTGCTTCCTTGACGAGATCGCCAAGCAATATGTGCTGACCGCCCGGATGAAGGGCCTGAGCGAGCGGCGCGTGCTCTATGGCCATATCTTCCGCAATGCCATGATGATCGTCGTCTCCGGCTTTCCCGGCGCCTTCATCGCCGCCTTTTTCGGCGCCTCGCTCCTGATCGAAACGATCTTCTCGCTCGACGGGCTCGGCCTTTTGTCGTTTGAATCGATCGTCAACCGCGATTATCCGGTCGTTTTCGCCGATCTTTATATTTTCGCCCTCCTCGGTCTTGTCGTGAATCTTCTGTCCGATTTGACCTATATGTGGATCGATCCGCGCATCGATTTCGAAACGAGGGAGGTTTAGGCTGTGCGGGCCTCCTCACCGGCGAGCGGCATCTCCAAAAGCCGCCTCGTGCCCGCGGCTCAGAGCCAAAAGCCCCTCCGGCCGAGCCCGATCAATCAGCGCCGTCTGGCGAATTTCAAAGCCAACAAACGCGGCTATTGGTCTTTCTGGATTTTTCTTTTCTTTTTCGTCCTGTCCCTGTTCTCGGAAGTCATCGCCAACGATAAGCCTTTGCTTGTTGTCTATAAGGGCGAGATTTTATTGCCGATTCTGCATGATTACCCGGAAGAGAAATTCGGCGGCTTTCTCGCGGAAACCGACTATCGCGACAAAGTGATCGCCAAGGAGATCGACGCCCATGGTTTCATGGTCTGGCCGCCCATCCGCTATTCCTACCGGACCATCAACCGGCAATTGCCGGTGCCAGCACCTTCGCCGCCGACCTGGATGCTGAGTGAGGCACAATGCCGCGCCGCCGTGCTGCGCATTTATAAAAAACCGGACGGCACCTGCCGGGACCTTGAATGGAACTGGCTTGGCACCGACGATCAGGGCCGCGATGTTTTGGCAAGGCTGCTCTATGGCTTTCGCTTGTCGGTCCTGTTCGGGCTGACGCTTACGGCCATCTCCTCGGTGATCGGGGTCGCCGCCGGGGCGGTGCAAGGCTATTTTGGCGGCTGGACCGATCTCATTTTTCAGCGTTTTATCGAGATATGGTCGTCGCTCCCAGAGCTTTTCCTTTTGATCATTATTGCCTCGGTCATCTCGCCAAGTTTTTTCATGCTGCTCGGCATTCTTTTGCTGTTTTCCTGGGTTCGGCTCGTGCATGTGGTGCGCGCCGAATTCCTGCGCGCCCGCAATTTCGAATATGTCAACGCTGCCCGCGCCCTCGGGCTCTCGAATGGCGCCATTATCGTCAAGCATGTCCTGCCGAATGCAACGGTCGCCACGTTGACGTTTCTCCCCTTTGTCTTGACAAGCTCGATCACGACGCTGACGGCGCTCGATTTTCTGGGCTTTGGCTTGCCGCCGGGCTCGCCCTCGCTCGGCGAACTCCTGTTGCAAGGAAAGTCCAATTTGCAGGCGCCCTGGCTTGGTCTCACCGGCTTTCTCGTCATCGCGATCATGCTGTCGCTGCTGGTCTTCATCGGCGAGGCCGTGCGCGACGCCTTCGATCCGCGGAAGACGCTTGCTTAACGCGCAGGAAAATCTTCGCACTCTTGCGGACGGTTACCCGGTCAAATTGGTGGAAAGCAATGGCATAACAATGGACATTAGAGTTCAGTTAATACTTGGGGTATCCCTTCTAGCATTCGGGGCGTTGGCTTACCACGCTCAGCCCGAATGCACACTTTTCATGTCGAGCGACGGTGATACCCAATGCCTTTCAGAGCCTATGACCCGCTTGCAACCTGATAAGCAAGGTGTTCAAAGGGTGCTCGATGCCATCCGTGCCTGACACTCCCCTCCTCGACGTCCGTGATCTCAGAGTTTGCTTCCGGCAGGGCGATAGCGAGACCATCGCCGTCGATGATATTGCCTTCTCGCTGAAGCGCGGCACCACCTTGGCGCTCGTCGGCGAATCGGGCTCCGGCAAATCGGTCACCGCGCTTTCCATCGTGCGTCTGCTTGGCCGCGCCGCCGAGGTGCGAGGCCAAGTGTTCTTCAAGGGCGAGGATATTTTGGCCTGCCGCGAGGCGCGGTTGCGCGAGATCCGCGGCGCCCTCATCACCATGGTTTTCCAGGAGCCGATGACCTCGCTCAATCCCTTGCATACGATCGAGCGGCAAATTGGTGAGATCCTGGAACTGCATGGCGCCCGCGATGCCAAAAAGATCCGGTTCCGCATTATCGAGCTTTTGCAGGAAGTCGGCATTCCGGACCCCCGCGAACGTCTCGGCGCCTATCCGCATCAGCTGTCCGGCGGCCAGCGCCAGCGTGTGATGATCGCCATGGCGCTCGCCAACCGGCCCGATCTCTTTATCGCCGACGAACCGACAACGGCCCTCGATGTCACCGTGCAAGCGCAAATCCTTGAACTCTTGAAGGAGCTGCAAGCGCGCCACAACATGGCGATGCTCTTCATCACGCATGACCTCGGCATCGTCCGGAAGATCGCCGATGAGGTGGCGGTGATGCAGAAGGGCAAGATCGTCGAAACCAACACGATGGCAGAGATTTTCGCATCCCCAAGCCATCCCTACACGCAGGCGCTGATCGCCGCCGAGCCGAAAGGTGCGCCGCCCATGATCGATGCCGCCGGCAAAACCGTCCTTGAGGCCCGCGATATCCGCGTCTGGTTTCCGGTCAAGCGCGGCTTCTTCCGCCGGACCGTCGGCTTCGTCAAGGCGGTGGACGGCGTCTCGATCTCGGTGCGCGAGGGCGAGACAGTCGGCGTCGTCGGCGAATCCGGCTCCGGCAAAACCACCCTGGGCCTCGCCCTCCTGCGCCTCATTCGCAGCGATGGAGCGATCGTCTTTCTCGGCCGCCCCATCCAAGGGCTCAATTTCACCGCGATGCGTCCGCTCCGGCGCGACATGCAGATCGTCTTTCAGGACCCTTACGGCTCCCTGTCGCCAAGGCTTTCCGTCGCCGATATCGTGGCCGAAGGCCTTGGCGTGCAATATAAGTCCATGTCCTCGACGAGAAAGCGCGAGATCGTGGCGCAGGCGCTCGCCGACACCGGCCTCGATCCGGAAGCAATGGACCGCTACCCGCATGAATTCTCCGGCGGCCAGCGGCAACGCATCGCGATCGCGCGGGCGATCGTCCTTGAGCCCAAATTCATCGTCCTCGACGAGCCGACCTCGGCGCTCGACATGTCGGTGCAAGCGCAAATCGTCGATCTCTTGCGCGATTTGCAAAAACGGCGCGGCCTCGCCTATCTCTTCATCAGCCACGACCTCAAGGTGGTCCGCGCGCTCGCCAGCGAAATCATCGTCATGCGCGACGGAAGGGTCGTCGAAGCCGGGCCAGCCGTGGAGCTTCTGGCAAAGCCCCGCAGCGCCTACACGCGAGCGCTGTTCGCCGCGGCTTTCGATGTCAAGGCCGTGCCCGACGCGGCTGTGAGCCAGTAGAGGGAACCGTCCCCATGCCCCGCGCGCTCCTCCTTGTCCTCGATTCCCTTGGCTGCGGCGCCGCCGAGGACGCGGTTTGCTTTGACGACGCGGGCGCCGATACGCTCGGCCATATTGCGGCTGCCTGCGCCAAGGGCGAGGGAGACCGCGAAAGTCTGCGCGGCGGCCTCTTGCATATCCCCTATCTCGACGCCCTGGGTCTTGGTCTTGCCGCCGAGGCCTCGACTGGCGTCTTGCCGCCTGGCCTCACGCGCCCCAAGCCGCCCGGCGGCCTTTGGGGCTATGGCGCCGAGCGGTCGCCCGGCAAGGATACACCCTCCGGCCATTGGGAAATCGCCGGCGCGCCTGCGCTCGAACCCTGGGGATATTTTCCAAAAAGCGAACCCTGCTTTCCACCCGAGCTGACCAAGGCCCTGATCGCCAAGGGCGGGCTTACTGGCATTCTCGGCAATTGCCATGCCTCGGGGATCGAAATCATCGAGCGTCTCGGCGCCGAGCACATTCGGACCGAGGCGCCGATCTGCTACACATCGGCCGATTCGGTTTTGCAAATCGCCGCGCATGAGACGATTTTTGGCCGCGACCGGCTTTATGAGCTTTGCCAGATCGCCCGGCGCCTTTGCGACCCGCTGAACATCGGCCGGGTGATCGCGCGGCCTTTCGACGGCACCCCAAGCCGCGGCTTCACCCGCACCCCCCACCGCAAGGATTTTGCCCTTCCCCCGCCGCCTGGCAATCTCCTTGAGCGGCTCGCCGATGCCTCCCGCGCGATCGTGTCGATCGGCAAGATCGGCGATATTTTCGCGCATCGCTTTACCGGCAAGGAGATCAAGCGGGCGGACAATCAGGCGCATTTCCATGCGACGCTCGAAGCCTTGGAGACGCTGCCGGACGGCGGCCTGATCTTCACCAATTTTCTCGATTTCGACACCGACTTCGGCCACCGCCGCGATGTCGCGGGCTATGCCCATTGCCTCGAGACTTTCGATGCAAGGCTGCCCGAGCTTTTCGCCCGGTTGCGGCCGGGCGATGTGGCGGTCATCACCGCCGACCATGGCACCGACCCGACCTGGCGCGGCACCGACCACACCCGCGAGCATGTCCCGATACTCTTTTTTGGTCCGGACATCGAAGGCCGCCCCATCGGCCGCCGCGACACGCTCGCCGACATCGGCGCAAGCCTCGCGGCTCATCTGGGAGTGTCCCCGACGGCGGCCGGGCGGAGTTTTGTGAAGCGCTAATAAGTATCTATCTGAGAATTCATTTAATTTGGTCGGCGGTAGCCGGTGAAGACAGCTTACGACACTGGAACGCAAGTCCTTCTGTATGAGCCAACCTATGCTCTCAGCGATCGTCGGGTTGCGGACAAAGTTTCCACCGCAACCCGCCGGGGAACTTTTCAGCAGCCGTTCTTGACGCACTCGCTGTCTGCGCGGACGAAGTTAGCGCAAGTGTCCGCGACCTGGCCTCTCAATTTGGCGATCGCAGATTGCCTCGCCGCATTGCAAGCTTTGTCACTACAGCCATCGAAGGTGGCCGTCGCAGTCTTGCCGCGATCCTCTTCAGGGCACTTGCTATCCAGGGGTGCCTGTACCCTTGCAGTGGCGGTCACGCTTTGCGCACGTGCGGCGCCGGGAGCGATGGCGGCAGAGGAGACGAACACTAAAGCGAGCAATAGAGAGATACGCATAGTTAAACTCCCTCTAGTAGCGATTTGTTAAAAGTCGTGGGTGCCACGCTTCAATTGAAAGTGAAAAGCAGTGTGAAGGCTGGGGCGCCACCCACGTTGAATGTCACATGTTGGGTCTGCCAGACCAAGGCAGGCCCAACAGTCAACCTACCGAAACTGTTAGGATAAGACTGAACTCACTTGGATGGTTTCGTGTCCAGAGCCGTGAGTTGCATCGTAGGTGATGAGCACTTCCTTGGCATTCTTGATAGTTGCCAATCCATTTGTACACCGGAATTGGATGGCACCTCCGGATAGGCCCGTCAGACCCACATTCATTGGTTTTGCCGTCATCAGCTGGATTGCGTCAGCGGAATGCTTAGCGGCTTGAACTAAAGTAACCGTCGTCATCGACTTCTCCTTTTCGCGTTGTAATAGCGCGTTGCACTTATTC
>DATJLX010000087.1:0-8447 GCA_035509135.1 Methylocella sp. | reverse complement strand
TAGACGATCTGGTTTGCAGGATAGCAAGTTTCATAAACGTAAGTAGTGGCAGGCGGCACACCGCCGACGCCCGGACCCCAATATTGAAAACCATGGTCAAAGCCCGTGGAAATATTCCTGAATTGGAAATCCCAGGCTGCGACAGGGGTGGATGTTGTGGCGACACCCATGCCAAGAGAAGCGATCGCCAGGACGAATGCGATTGATATACGAAAATCGATCATGAAATTTCTCCTTACTCCGGCGCGATAGTTGCCACTAGAGGAACGCAGAGCCCGAAAGAAGGGTTCCTCCTTCTGGCCGGTTTCGAAGCCAGGTCTATCGTGACCAAGAGATCGGATAAGGCGCTGCTCTGTGTGCGCCCAAGCCCATAAAAATCTACGGCAATCCATGCTGATTGATTGGCCAAATCTTTGACAGCTGGCCTGATCTTCTCAACTAAGCCTTTGATTTCGTTGGCGCGCCCAAGGGGAATCGAACCCCTGTTTTCGCCGTGAAAGGGCGACGTCCTGGACCGCTAGACGATGGGCGCGAAGGCTCTCTGCCGGCGGGATCCGGTCTTCCGTCAGCCGCGCGGACATATAAAGGCCCTCGGCGGGACTGGCAAGCTGCTGTTTCAGGCTGACGGCCTTCCGGGCGGCCCCGGCGGAGGCCCATGGATCGCGCGGTCCCTCACACCGGTCCACGCTCTGTGGCCAAGGCAAGATCGAGCAGTCTCAGTTGCACCCGTTCGCGGCCGCCGTAGCGATCCTCCGCCAGATGTCCCGCGAGATGAATAAGCGTGCCGCGGGCGGCATGAAGCGCCTGGCCAAGCGGCTCGGCGGCTGCACGGAACGCAATGCCGTCGATTTGCGCGCCATCGCCTGCTTCCGCCCTCAGCCGCACATGGCCGTTGCCAACAGGGGCAACGTCGATCAGGCGATGGGCGGGCAGGGCAAACACCGGTTCGGGATTGCCGACGCCATAGGGACCTCCGCGTGCGAGGCCGGCAAGCAAAGCTTTATCGGCACCGGCTGCGGTCAGCGCCGCGTCGATCAACAAAGCTTCGTCGAGATGGGCCGCCGTGACCTGGGCGGCAAGGTTTGCTTCGAGAAACGCCTTGAAATCGGCGAGCCGCTCCCGTGCGAGTGTGACGCCTGCCGCCATCGCATGGCCGCCGCCCTTGATGAGAATCCCTTCCTCCACCGCCGCGCGCACCACGCGGCCTAGATCGACGCCCGCAATTGAACGCCCGGAGCCCGTGCCGGGGGCGCTTCCATCGAAAGCGATCGCGAAGGCGGGCCGCCGGAATTTTTCCTTGAGGCGCGAGGCGATCAGACCGGCGACGCCCGGATGCCATCCCTCGCCCGCGACGACGATGGTGGCGGAATTTTCGAGTCGAGGCCCCGCCAGCACCTCGGCTTCGGCGGCCTCGAAAGTGGCCCGTTCCAGCTCCTGGCGCTCGCGGTTGAGCCGGTCGAGCTCCTCGGCAATCCGCCGTGCTTCCAGCGGATCGGTCAGGGTTAAGAGCCTGGCGCCCAGCGCGGCGTCGCCGATCCGTCCCCCGGCATTGATGCGGGGGCCAATCAGAAAGCCAAGATGATAGGGGGTTGGCGGTCCAGCTTGTCCCGCGATATCGAGCAAGATCTTAAGACCGGGGCGCAGCCTTGCGTGCAGAAGCGCAAGCCCCTTGGCGACGAAGGCGCGGTTCAATCCGGTCAAAGGTGCGACATCGGCAACGGTCGCCAGCGCCACGAGATCGAGTCCGGCGAGAAGGTCAGGCGGCGGCCGAGCGGGCGAAAAAAAGCCGCCTTCCCGCAGAATGCGCTGCACGGCGATGAGCGTCATGAAAACGACACCCGCTGCGCAAAGCTGTCCCAGTCCGGAAAGATCGTCCTGCCGGTTCGGATTGACGATAATCGCTTCCGGCAAAATCTCCGGCGCTTGATGATGATCGAGCACGATCGGGTTGAGGCCGAGCCTTGCCGCTTCCGCGAGCGGCGCATGACTTGCCGTCCCGCAATCCACCGTGATCAACAGCTTGGCGCCGTCGCGCGACAGTGTCTTGATCGCTTCGACATTGGGGCCGTAGCCTTCGAAAATCCGGTCTGGAATATAGATCACGCACGGCGTGCCGCAGGCCCGAAAATAATCGCAAAGCAGCGCCGAGGAGGCGGCGCCATCGACGTCATAATCGCCGAAAATTGCGATTGTCTCGCCGCGTTGCGCCGCGTCAGCGATGCGGCTTGCCGCCGCCTCCATGTCCTTCAAGGAAAAAGGGTCTGGCAACAGGTTTCGCAGGGTTGGGTCGAGATAGTCTTGCGCAGTGTCCGGTGTAACGCCGCGAGCGGCGAGAACACGGGAGAGCAGATCGCCAGTGCCATGAGTTTGTGCGATCGCCAGGGCAAGCGCCTCGCCCTGTGCGTCGAGCCGTCCGCGCCACGGGCGTCCCAAAACGGAACGACTGATCCCAAGGAATGCGCGCGGAGGGAGGGCAAGCAAGGATTCGCTCATGCCGGATGCTAGCCGGAGGGCTTACACGCTTCGAGTGCGTTTTCGTCGTGTGCACAGACAATGGGGGGCATGATTGGCGGGGCGGTCGCCCCGAGGAAAGGCGCCGGAGGGGAGTGCCTTTTTTACAACAGATCTCGTGGTTTCGCTGTTGAAAATCTATGGGAACTTGCGAAGGAGTGACTGCGAGTCTTTATTAGTCAGCAAAGCCTGAGTGGTAGGAGTGGACCTAAGTGAGCGGCCGAAACAAATTCCTTGAGAACGCTCGTATTTCCTTCCACTGTCACCAAGGCGGAAATGTCCTCGCGTGGGTTTTATTCTGCATGGCCTTCGCAGCTTTGGCCAGACCGGCCGGCGCTGCCGATTTGCCTTCCAAAACGGAACCGTCGGTTTTTCAACCGCCGCCGCCCCCCGAATTCAACTGGACGGGCTTTTATGCCGGCGTGCACGCTGGGGGAGGGATCGATCATTTCGCCTTTCCTTATTCCATCACCGTGTCGGCTTCCGGTTTCACTCCAGGCCGGAGCGGCATCACAGCGGGCGGACCCTTCGGGGGCATTCAGGCGGGCTACAATTATCAGCTTCCGTTTTTCCACATCGTCGCTGGGTTTGAAATCGATAGCAGCGTGTCCGGCATCAGAGGCCAGACCTCCGTCAATGGGACGCTCTCTTCCGGTCTACCAGTGAGTGCGGCCTTCGGCTCCAAATTCGAGGATTTTGGTACGGCCCGGGTTCGCCTCGGCTATGCGTGGGGCAGGTTCTTGCCCTATTTGACCGCCGGGTTCACCTACGCAACGACACAGACCTATTATAGCCTAGCCGCACCGGCGCTTTTCTCCGCTGGCTCGATTACCGAGACGCGCACGGGTGTCTTTCCGCATGTCGGAGCCTTCGGCATAGGCCTTGAATATGCCCTCGACCCAAACTTCAGCGTGAAGGCCGAGTATTTATACGAATTTATCAATGCGCGTTCGGTCCTGTTCGCACCGGCACCTGGATCAACGGTCAATTTCAACACGCGCACAATGTATCATGTCGGGCGCGTTGGCTTGAACTATAAATTCGATTGGCTGTCGCCGCTCCCGGCCCCGGTTGTTGTAAAATACTGAACCGCGGTTGCACCGAACGATGATGCGTCCTGATCGCGTAGGACAGTTTCCTTGTCCCTAAATGGCCATGGACGAGGTGGAGCCCGGCTCACAATCCCAAATGGCGCGCCGATCTTACATTGGAGCTGGAGCCAGACGGCGGTCCTTTCCCCGCAAGGGGCCAATGGCGCCCGATGCCGATTGCACCAAAAAACCTGCCAGTCTTACGGCATTCAGGCGCGGCCTCTGTCTTCCCCCTTGTAAGGTTTTTGGCCTCGACCTTACAAAAATGTTTCACGTGAAACATTTTGGTGCGATGGGAGAGGCGTTGTCGATCGGGCTCCCATGTCTTTTAACAGTTTCGGCCATCTCTTTCGAGTGACGACTTTTGGCGAAAGCCATGGGGTTGCGATCGGCTGCATTATCGACGGCTGCCCGCCGCTGATCCTGCTCGAGGAAACCGACATCCAATCCTTCCTCGATCAGCGCCGCCCTGGCACATCGCGCTTCACCACGCAGCGGCAAGAGGCCGATCTCGTCAAAATCCTCTCGGGTGTTTTTTATGATGAAAAAACCAAGCGCCAGGTGACGACCGGAACGCCGATCGCGCTTTTGATCGAGAACACCGACCAGCGCTCAAAAGACTATGATGAGATCAAAGACACCTACCGGCCGGGCCACGCTGATTTCACCTATGACGCGAAATATGGCATCCGCGATTTTCGCGGCGGAGGCCGCTCGTCGGCGCGCGAAACCGCGATGCGGGTCGCGGCGGGTGCCATCGCGCGAAAAATCATCGCACCCGTGCACATAAGGGGCGCCCTCGTGCAAATGGGTCCGCATTCCATCGATCGCGCCAATTGGGATTGGGACGAGGTGGGCAAAAATCCCTTCTTCTGCCCCGACGCCAAAGCTGCGGCGTTTTTTGAAACTTATCTCGATACGATCCGCAAGGCGGGCTCCTCCATCGGCGCCGTCATCGAGATCGTCGCCGAACATGTGCCGCCCGGCTGGGGCGCGCCGATTTACAGCAAGCTCGATGCCGAGCTCGCCAGTGCCTTGATGTCGATCAATGCGGTCAAGGGGGTCGAGATTGGCGATGGCTTTGCCGCCGCCGCGCTTTCGGGCGAAGCCAATGCCGATGAGATGCGCCGCGGCGAGGGCAGCGTGCCGTTTTTTCTGTCCAATCATGCGGGCGGGATCCTTGGCGGCATCTCGACCGGCCAGCCCATTGTCGCCCGTTTCGCTGTGAAACCCACCTCCTCGATTCTGCAGCCGCGCCGGACGGTCGACCGTTTTGGCGCCGAAACCGAAATAGCGACCAAGGGCCGTCATGACCCTTGCGTCGGAATCCGCGCGGTGCCGGTGGGTGAAGCGATGGTGGCTTGCGTGCTTGCTGATCAGTTTCTGCGCCATCGCGGCCAAGTCGGCGAAAGTCCGAAATGGCCTTTCCCGCTCCCGCTATAACGGCACAAGGTGCTGGCGGGTACGTCCCTCGCGCCGATATGCGGAGTCTGAAATGGTTGAAATAGACATCCCCGGTGCTCATGTTTCCCCCTCCGCCGCCCGCGTCCGCTCCGGACAATTTTGTGCGCGCTACGGGCTCAAGCTTCCCATTCTGCTGGCACCGATGGCCGGAGCCTGCCCAGTAGCGTTGAGTGCGGCCGTCGCCAATGCGGGCGGAATGGGCGCAATGGGCGCTTTACTGACACCTCCCGAGGGGATCGCGGCATGGGTGGACGCCTTCCGGCGCGAAAGCGAGGGCGCTTTTCAGCTCAATTTATGGATTCCGGAACCGCCGCCCGAGCGCCATAGGGAGGCCGAAGAAGAAGTTTGCCAATTTCTCGCAGAATGGGGTCCCGAGGTTGGACCGGAAGCGGGCGACGCGCGGCCTCCCGATTTCGAAGCGCAATGCGCGGCTCTGCTGGCCGCAATGCCCAGGGCCGTCTCGTCGATCATGGGGGTTTTCGCGCCTCAATTCGTCGCGGCCCTCAAAGCGCGCGGCATCGCGTGGTTTGCCTGCGCGACCACGCTTTCCGAGGCGCTCGCGGCACAGGAAGCCGGCGCGGACGCAATCGTCGCGCAAGGCATTGAGGCCGGCGGGCATCGCGGCGCGTTTGATCCGGCGGCGGCCGAGCGCCAAGGCATTGGCCTTTTTGCTTTGCTGCCCCGCTTTGCTGACCGGCTGTCGGTGCCAATTATCGCGGCCGGCGGCATCGGTGATGGGCGCGGCATCGTGGCGGCACTGACGCTGGGTGCTTCGGCCGTTCAGATCGGCACGGCCTTTTTGCGTTGTCCGGAAGCCAGCATCAATCCGGCATGGGCCGAGGCGCTCGCCGGATTGGAGCCTGAGGACACGGTTTTGACCCGTGCTTTTAGCGGGCGTCTTGGGCGCGCTTTTGCCAGCGCCTATGTGCGCGCTGCTTCCGCGCCTCATGCGCCGCCGCCAGCTCCCTATCCTGTTCAACGCGGCCTGACGCAGGCCATGCGGGAGGAAGCACAGAAAACCAATGACAGAAGGCGGCTCCAGGCCTGGGCCGGGCAATCCGCCTGGCTCGCCCGTCCCGAACCGGCCGGGGTCTTTGTCCGCCGCCTGTGGCAGGAGGCCGAAGCCCTCTTGCCATGAGGCCGCCGCAGACGGTCCAGGTTCCGTATTGTAAAACACGCGGCGCCCACATAGTTTATTGAGGCAATGTCCAAACCGCCCCTTGAAACTCGGCGACGGGCTCAAACACAATGCGATCAGCCGCGGTGACTTCGTCCGTCGAACAGATTTGTCCAAGGGCTCCGTCTCGCAAATCTGCAATCAGGACGCAGCTTGGGTCTCCCGAGGTGCCGCGCAGCTGATCTTGCCTAAGACGGGCGGCGCCGTCACGCCGAATGATTTTCTTGATCCTTGCAACGAAGGAGATTGCCGCGATGACCCATTCGGTGACGGAGGCGATCGAATCCATCGCGCGCGGCGAAATCGTCATCGTGACCGACGATGACGACCGCGAGAATGAAGGCGATCTCGTCTGCGCCGCATCGCTGTGCACGCCCGAAAAAATGGCTTTCATCATTCGCAATTGTTGCGGTATTGTCTGCACGCCGCTCACGGCCAGTGACGCGCGGCGCCTCAACCTTCAGCCGATGGTGGCGGCCAATGAGGCACCCCTCGGCACGGCTTTCACGGTTTCGGTCGATGTCCGGCATGGCCTGACCACCGGCATTTCGGCGGAGCAGCGCAGCAATACAGTTCGGGGCCTCGCCAACAGCAATATGGGGCCTGGGGATTTTGTCCGCCCCGGCCATGTGTTTCCGTTGATTGCGCGGGAGGGCGGCGTGCTCATGCGCTCGGGCCATACCGAGGCGGCGGTCGATCTTTGCCGGCTCGCGGGCTTGCCGCCCGTGGGGGTGATCTGCGAGCTTGCCAATGACGACGGCACCGTCATGGCCGGGCCGCAAATCGAGGCATTTTCAGTGAAACATGGTTTGAAACGCATATCCGTCGCCGATCTCATCGCGCATCGCCAGGCGCGCGAAAAGATTGTTGAGCGGGTCAGCACATTCCAAGTCATGGGCACTAGCGGCCCGCTCACCGGGCATGCCTATGTCACGCCCTATGATCCCGTGCAGCATTTCGCTTTTGTCCAAGGCGAGATTGGCGATGGCCGCGATATCCCAGCGCGGCTGCATCGCGTCGATATTATCGCCGATGTGATCGCGGGCGGCGACAATATCCGCAAGACCTTCGCGGCCTTCAAGAGAGAGGGACGCGGCGTCTTTATCTTTCTGCGCGATGGCACGGCGGGTGTTCCGGCCCATGTCGCGGGCATGGAGAAGCCCGATTCGGAAACACAGCGCATCAAGGAATGGCGCGAGATCGGTCTTGGTGCCCAGATCCTGCGCGACCTTGGCATCTCCTCGATCAGGCTGCGCACTTCGCGTCCAATGACCTATATCGGCCTTTCCGGCTTTGGCATCGAAATCACCACAAGCGAAGGGCTCGATTAGCGATTAAACTTGACAAACTGCCACCGCTCTCCCGTCGAAACACCGAGGATTCCATGCGTGATTTTGATAGAGACCGCCGCTCGCTTTTCGTCGCTGGAACGACGGGACTGCTGCTTACGGCGAGTCCAGCTTTAGCCCCCCTCGCAGAGGCTCATGGCGACGAGAATGATGTCTCGGCGGTCGAAGACATGATGCGCGAGCATGGCGTGCTGCGCCGCGCTCTTCTGGTCTATGTCGAAACAGCGGCTCGGCTTCGCCACAATGGCGCAGGGGCGAGCGATCCCCAGGCGTTGAATGATACGGCGAAATTGTTCCGGACATTCGGGGAGGATTATCATGAAAGAAAGTTGGAGGAGGCCTATGTATTTCCCTCTGTCCGCAAGGCAGGCGGTCCCGCAGCGGTCCTCACGGATATCCTTGTGGCTCAGCACAACCGGGGACGCGAGATCACCGACTACATTTTAAGTGTTACGGGCATGGGTTCCATTGGAATTGGCGACGCCGAACCCTTGGCGCATGTCATGGAAACTTTTGTTCTGATGTATCAGAACCATGCGGCGCGCGAGGACACAGTCGTTTTCCAGGCGTGGAAGAAGGCGATCCCCCCTCATGTGATGGAAGAAATGGGTGATAAGTTCGAGAAAATTGAACATGAGCAATTTGGCGAAGATGGCTTCGAGGATGCTTTGCGCAAGATCGCCGCGATCGAGCAGACACTCGGCTATGCCGACCTTGCTCAATTCACCGCGCCGCCCCCGCCGCGCCCGTGAGCGCTGGGACGGGCGAGAGCAGGGATCTTTAAGGTTTCCCCTCGCGCGGACAAGGACCTAGGCCGGCAGCTTAATGATAGGGCCGGCCGAAAGGAAATGGGGG
>DATJLX010000086.1:0-4596 GCA_035509135.1 Methylocella sp. | reverse complement strand
AACAAACCAGTGAGTCCGTAGAGACTGACGAATATTTGGCCGATGGTCAGATAAAGAAGGACCGCACCATTGATGCGGTGATAGGTGACGCGGCCAGGCGCAAATGCCGAGCGCGAGACGACGTAAGCCAGCACGGCGCTCACCGTGATCCAAGCGGCGGAGTCGAGATATGTGCCGGGCCGCGGGTGGCCCATGAAACGCACTGCCGCGGCCGCGAGGGCGAGAGCAACCCCGAACACCATGACAATCACGGACCCGGTGCCCGCCGGCGCGCCAAGAATACAGCTCGCCGTCACCAGAACGATCGCCAAGCCGTATCCTTGCGCCCCGATCAGCCCGGAAGCGTGAAGCGGAATGATCACGAAGGTAAGGACCACAAGCAAGATCGTGAGCCACGTCAGGGTCTGGTCGCCGTACCGAGCCCTGGCGCGGGCGAGGTATCGCTGTAAAGCAGCCGCTCTCATCCGCATGGGCGGGTTTCATGGGCACGCGTGGCGCCGCCTGACCGCGCCGCCATCACCGGCCGTCATCCTCGTTCGATCCCTCGCCGCGCGGCTCTTCTTCGTCGGCCCCTCGCGGGGTCTCCTCCTCGGTGATCCGTTCGACGGCGACGACCTGTTCGCCATCGGCGGTGTCGAAGACGATGACCCCCTGGGTTCCGCGTCCGGCAACCCTGATGCCATCGACGGGACAGCGGATCAATTGGCCGCCATTGGTGACGAGCATGATCTCGTCGCCATCCTCGACCGGCATCGAGGCCACGAGCTTGCCATTTCTCTGGTTGACCGCCATCGCGACAATCCCTTTGCCGCCGCGTCCGGTGATGCGGTACTCATAAGACGACGTTCGCTTGCCGTAACCATTCGCGGATACCGTCAAGATGATTTGTTCGGCGGCGGACATTTCCGCGTAGCGGTCCGAGTTCAGATGGGACGCGATGGGCGCCTCCTCGCTTCCCGCCTCATCACTTCCCGCCTCCTGGCCGGTTGTTTCGACGTTAGGCTCGGGCGAAACATCGCCGGCAACGGCGCGGCGCATTTTGAGATAGGCAAGACGCTCGCCGCTGTCGGCCTCGATATGACGCAAGATGGCAAGCGAAATCACGAAATCGCCTTGGCCAAGGGCGATGCCGCGCACCCCCATGGAATCGCGGCCCTTGAAGACCCGCACCTCGGTGACGGGAAAGCGGATGCATTGACCCTTGGCGGTCGTCAGCAGGACATCGTCGGCCTCGCCGCAAATCTGGATATCGACGATTTCCTCGCCGTCGCCAAGCCGCATCGCAAGCTTGCCGGCGCGGTTCACTTGCGCGAAATCGGACAGCTTGTTGCGCCGCACGCTGCCGCTTGTCGTCGCGAACATGACGTCGAGGGTCTCCCAGGCCCTTTCATCCTCGGGCAAGGGCATGATCGTGGTGATCCGTTCGCCCTCGTCGAGCGGCAGCAGGTTGACGAGCGCCTTGCCGCGCGCCTGGGGCGCCGAAAGCGGCAGCCGCCAGACTTTTTCCTTATAGACCTGGCCGCGCGAGGAAAAGAACAGCACGGGGGCATGGGTCGATGCGATAAAGAGCCGGGCGACGAAATCCTCGTCGCGCGTTTGCATTCCGGCGCGGCCCTTGCCGCCGCGCCGTTGAGCACGATAGGCGGCAAGCGGAACCCGCTTGACGTAGCCAAGATGCGACACGGTCACGACCATGTCCTCCCGCTGGATGAGGTCCTCGTCCTCGACGCCCGGCGCATCGTCGAGAATGAGGGTCCGGCGCGGCGTCGCATGGGCCTCTTTGACGGCGATCAATTCATCCTTGATGATCGAGAAGAGCCTGGCGCGGGACCGCAGGATGTCGAGATAATCGGCGATCTCGATGCTGAGCTTGTTCAAGGCCTCGGCGATTTCCTCGCGGCCAAGCGCGGTCAGGCGTTGCAGCCTGAGTTCGAGGATCGCCCGCGCCTGGGCTTCCGAAAGCCGGCAGGTGCCATCCTCGCCGAGCGCATGACGCGGATCGGCGATGAGCGTGATGAGGGGCGCCATGTCATGCGCTGGCCAGGCGCGGCCCATCAACGCCGCACGGGCTGTCGCCGGATCCGGGGAGGTCCGGATCAAATGGATGAATTCGTCGATATTGGCGAGCGCGATCGCCAGGCCCACCTGCACATGCGCGGCGTCGCGCGCCTTGGCGAGCAGGTGCTTGGTGCGCCTCGTCACGACTTCCTCGCGGAAATCGACGAAGGCCTTGAGGAAGTCCCTGAGCGTCAGGACTTCCGGGCGGCCGCCGTTCAAGGCGATCATGTTGCAGGCGAAACTCGATTGCAGCGCGGTGAAGCGCCAGAGCTGATTCAAGACGACATCGGCAAGCGCGTCACGTTTGAGCTCGATCACGATGCGCATGCCATCGCGGTCGGATTCATCGCGGAGATCCGAAATGCCTTCGACCCGTTTTTCGCGAACGAGCTCGGCGATTTTTTCGATCAAGGCCGCCTTGTTGATCTGATAAGGAATCTCGGTGACAATCAGGGCCTCGCGCTCCTTGCGGAGTTCCTCGACCTCGACCTTCGCGCGGGTCAGCACCGAGCCGCGCCCCGTCGTGTAAGCGGCGCGGATCCCAGCCCGCCCCAAAATATGGCCGCCCGTCGGAAAATCGGGGCCGGGGATGATCGCCATCAGTTCCTCGACCGTCATCTCCGGCCGGTCGATCAAGGCGACTGCCGCGTCGATCACCTCGGCGAGATTGTGCGGCGGAATGTTGGTTGCCATGCCGACCGCGATGCCGCCCGCACCATTGACGAGGAGATTGGGATATTTCGCCGGAAGCACGGTCGGTTCGCGCTCGCGCCCATCGTAATTGGGCTGAAAATCGACCGTCTCATTGTTGAGATCATCGAGGAGCGGAATGGCGGCTTGCGCGAGGCGCACTTCGGTATAGCGTTCGGCCGCCGGCGGGTCGCCATCGACGGAGCCGAAATTGCCTTGCCCGTCGATCAAAGGCAGCCGCATCGAGAAGGGCTGCGCCATGCGCACCAGCGCGTCATAGATCGCGAGATTGCCGTGCGGATGATATTTGCCCATCGTATCGCCGGTGACGCGCGCCGATTTGTTGTAGGGACGGTCCGGCGTGTAATTGTTTTCGTGCATCGAATAGAGGATGCGCCGGTGCACGGGCTTCAGCCCGTCGCGCACATCGGGGAGCGCCCGGCTGACGATGACGCTCATCGCATAATCGAGATAGCTCCGCCGCATCTCGTCGGAAATCGAAACCGGCCGGACGCCGGGGTTTTGGGGAGGGGAGGCAGGGTCGTCGGTATCGGCCAAGGAATGTCAACCCTGAATGGAAGGCTCACTCGGATGCGAAGGATTTCGGAACCGGTTTGCGTAGAGGCGATCTAACCGATGGACACCAAGAATTGGAAGGGGGAATCCAAGCCGCCCGCCACAATCCGATTTTCGCCGGGATGCAGCGGCGCGGTATCCTTCATGAAATGGTGACCGATCGCCTGCCCGTTGACGATCGTCCCAAGGGCGCTCTTGAGGTCGGAGACCAGAAGCTGGTCACCGCTCCGCGCGATCACGAAATGGTGGCGCGAAAGACGGAAAGGCACCTCGTCGCCGATCATGAGATCGGGCTGCCGCGCGGGCCTGGCTTCCCCCTCGGCCGGGATCCGGCCAACCACGAAGGGCAATTTGGCGACGGGAATGGGCTTTCTGCCGATCCGGGCGCGCAACGCTTCGCTCTGAGCGGTGAGCGAGATCGCCGCATCGGCGGCGATGACCGAATCCAGCGCCGGCTGACCGGTCCTGTCCTGGGAGTGGCCCTGCCCAAAGGGCAGCAGCTCTTCCGCCATCCGGTCCGCCATGCTCCGCAGCCTGATGCTGAGCCGCAAAATGAGTTCTTGCGCAAGGCCGGGATCGCTGCTCACCCGCTCCAGGAACTGCTGGGCTGTCAGGACCTCGATCTCCCCATCCACGGCGGCGCGGGCCGTCGCGCTGCGGCAGCGGCCTTCGATGACGCCCATCTCGCCCAGCCATTCGCCGCCCCGGACATGACCAAGAAGAAAGGAGCTGGCGCCGATCTCCCGCAAGACTTCGATCACGCCACTCCTAACCCGCAGCACGTGATCGCTCATATCGCCTTGCTGGAACAGAAGATCGCCTTTCTTGAATGGATGGAGTGTGGTCATGACCGGCGATCTGCCCAATATTTGTGATAAGTTAATGGCGTTAAAATATATTATTCCCTAGCCGAAGTGTCGAAACGTTCATACGGCGTGACCGCCGTTTTCGCAAGCGGAGGAGAGCGCGGCACAGCAAAAGCCCAAGGGTCTTAAAATGGAATGTCGTCGTCGATGATATCGGCGGCGCGGCTGGCGCCGCCTGCCGGACGGCGTTCCGCTCCCTGCTCCATGGGCGAGGAACGGCCGAAGGAGGAATGGGCGGTTTCGTAGCCGCCGGCATCGTCGCCCCGGCCGCGGCTGTCGAGAAGCTGCAGCTCGCCGCGGAAGCGGGTCAAGACAACCTCCGTCGTCTTGCGCTGATTGCCGTCGCGATCCGTATATTCGCGAGTCTGCAGCTGGCCCTCAAGATAGATTTTCGTGCCCTTCTTGC
>DATJLX010000085.1:0-8713 GCA_035509135.1 Methylocella sp. | reverse complement strand
TCCGCAAGGCCGGCTGACCGACCACCGCATCCATCTCACGCTCTACAAGCTCGACAAGGTCATGACCGGCGAAGCGCTGGACGAAGTGATTGATGCCCTTGTCACCCACCATCAGGCGGCCTTGCTGGCTGCCGTGGAAGGCGGGGCCGCTTGAGGGTGTGGACCGGCTCCTGGCTATTTTGGGCGCCGCTTTTTGCCGGTCACATCCGGCTCCAGTTCAGCTCTTCATGTCAGCTAATTCAATCCGGATGGAGACCAGTGTTCAATATTGAACAAAATTTCCGGTTTGATTGAGGAGTAGTTCCAGTTAAGATATTTTCCTGTGCCGCGTCTCTTTATTCTGCTTGCCTTTGACGGCAGCCAGGGAGAAGGGCTAATTTATGAGTAATTTGTGTGCATCGCTCCTCGCCGATAAGGGCTGAGACCAGCCAAGATTGAAATCGCCTCTGCGTGATCCATTTTGGCTGGAACCAACCACGGTTCTGGTAGTTTCGGTTTGCAAGCCAGCACAGCCGGCGCCAGAAACGTCAAATCCAGCACAATCATCACGTCTCATGCGCGAGTTCTGTTCGGCGGAGCGGGATCGTCAGGCCAATCCACGGACGCCATCATGCTTATCAGATTCGGCTATGAATTGACGTTCAATTGCGCGCAGCCAACCTTGATGGTTTGCCTGCTCGACGCGCATCACGATCATGCGCCCAATATCCGGTTCGAAACGCCATTCGAGAGCACGCCCGCGATCCTGTCGGAAGTCTATCTTGATACGTTCGGCAATCGAGTCCGCCGGTTCATCGCGCCGCCGGGGGATCTGACGATTAGCCGCGACGCCATTCTTGAGGACAGCGGCCGGCCCGATCCTGTCAAACTCGACGCCGAGGAAATCGCGGTCGAACGGCTGCCGAATGACACCTTGATTTTCACGCTCGGCAGCCGCTATTGCGAAACCGATAAACTATCCGACATCGCCTGGCAATTGTTCGGCGCGACCCCGCGCGGCTGGCGCCGCGTTCAGGCGATCTGCGATTTCGTCTGCAACCATCTCGAATTCGGCTATCATCATGCCCGCGCCACCCGCACCGCATTCGAATCCTATCAGGAGCGTGCCGGTGTTTGCCGCGATTTCGCCCATCTCGCCGTTGCCTTCTGCCGCTGCATGAACATCCCGGCGCGTTACGCCAATGGGTTCTTGGGCGACATCGGGGTGCCGCCGGATCCGGCCCCGATGGATTACAACGCTTGGTTCGAGGTCTTTCTCGATGGGCGCTGGTTCATCTTCGATGCCCGCCATAACGTGCCTCGCATCGGCCGCATCACCGTGGCGCGCGGCCGCGACGCGACCGATATTCCGCTCGCGACATCCTTCGGTCCTCATGTTTTGAAAAGCTTCAAGGTCTGGACCGATGAAGTCGATCCTTCTGTCCTGAATGGTCTCGTCCGCCGCAGCGCCTAGACTAGGTGATTCCGGCGGTATCTGTGGCATCTCTGCAACGCATCGCTGAATAATGCGGCGAAGAGCCATGGTTAATGCGCGACCTTGATCGATAGCCAATTGAAATGAATATGCTTTTTGAATCGGCAGCGTTGCTCTGCGAGGCCCCAGCGACGGGCAGTTTCGATTGACCTTGGCGCCCCAATATCGTTGCCTCACCGGCAGCGGCATCGATGAGGGGCTCATGCCTTGTTTTACGCCATCGCCACGGCGAACCGGCTTGCGTGCAGGCTGCAAAGCGCGTGTCCGGCATGAGAGCTGCTGGCATGGGCTTGGCATTGCCATCATGATCGTTGGTCTTGCGGGCTGCGCGTCCCCGCACGGTGTTCTCGAACCCGTGGCGGCGGCCGCGCCCGGCACCAGCCAGGTTGAAATGCTGGTTGCGACGACAAGAAAGCGGACCGTTCCGGCCGAAATGTTTTCTGGCGAGCGGGGGCCGGGACTGGACTATGCCGATATCGTTGTTTCGATTCCCCCAGATAGCGTGCGCCAGATCGGTGAAGTCCAGCATCCCCGCCAAATTCCCGGCAATCCAGCCACGGATTTCGTGACGCTGAAGGCCGACTATAACGACCGGCCACAGGCCATCGCCAACTTCCGCAGGCTCGTGCATGCGTCGCCCAGAAGGCGCGTGCTGGTGTTTGTGCATGGGTTCAACAACCGCTTCGAGGATGCGGTCTTCCGCTTTGCGCAATTCGTTCATGATTCCGGGGCGGATGAGGTCGTGCCCATTCTCTTCACTTGGCCGTCAAGGGGCAGTCTGTTCGCCTATGGGTATGATCGCGAAAGCGCAGCCTATTCACGCGATGCGCTGGAAGAGGACTTGCGGGCGATCGCCAAAAACCCCGAAGTCAATGAGATTACCATTGTCGCCCATTCCATGGGCAATTGGGTCACGCTTGAAGCCTTGCACCAGATGGCGGTGCGTGACGGCCGGGTGGCAGGAAAAATACGCGATGTGATGCTTGCGGCGCCAGATGTCGATGTCGATCTCGCCCGCGTGCTCATCTCCGGCATGGGTCCAAATAAGCCGCGCTTCACCTTGTTCACCTCGGTCAATGACCATGCGCTTGCGGTATCCCGGAAGTTCTGGGGTGAGCCGAGATTGGGCTCGATCGATCCGAACCAGGAGCCCGAGAGAAGCGTTCTTGCACAAGAGGGAATCGACGTCATCAATCTGTCGGGCGTGTCCTCACCCGACCAATTGAATCACGGCACTTTCTCGCAAAACCCGCGGATCGCCGAACTCATCGGCCGGAGTATCGAAACGGGTCAGACTTTGACCGATGCGAAGGTTGGCTTTGGGGAACAAATTCTCCAGACAACGGCTGGCGCGGCGGCGGGCGTCGGTCACGCGGCGGGCCTTGTCGTCTCGGCGCCGGTGGCCGTTATCGATCCGGTCTCACGCGAGCAATTTGGCGAGGAGGTTGATGCCTTTGGCAAGTCAATTCAGGATGCGGCGCAGCCGCCGCAATGATGCCGGGCGGCGACGCTTCCCCGCCATCGTCCGGAGCCACCCGGACGACAGGTTCAGGCGGATAAAGGGGTTATGCCGCGCAGGAGAGCTTGACCGCGAAGCCGGTGGCGACAATGCGCTTGAGATTGGTCCCGGTCTCATCGTTCCGGATGACCTCGTCATTTTGATAGTCGAGCCCGATGATGGCGTCGGCATCGATATCTTCCGCCTTGCGAATAAGATCACGCAAGATGAGCGTCCGCCAATTGTCTTGCAGCGGGGCGCTGCCTTCGGGATGCCAGGAAGAGGCAGCCTCGATCTTGCCGATCGTGTAAAGAACACGGCCTCCTTCGATGGCGCCGGTGGAACTGATAAACACGGCTTCGTCTCCATATGTCCGTTTGACTGTAATGCCGGGATGTTTCCCGAATCTTAATTCGCACTATCCACTACGAATTTGGAGCCACTATGGCGTGATAAGATGAACAGGACATGATTGCATGCCTCCCTTCCATCACGTGTTGGTGACCCTCTGATAGGAAACAAACAATGCCGCATTAACGCACGAAATGATGTGCGAGACGGCACAAGTTGAGATCTTCAAGTTGATGTGATGATGGTCTTCGGCTTGATCCTGGATGCTTCCAGCGTTCAGCCTGAAATCTATAAATAAATCAATGTCATATGAACCGTCAGCACGGCAATGGAAGTGATCTTGCTCTAGTGGCGAAAATGCCGCACTCCCGAAAAAACCATCGCGAGGCCCTTGTCGTCGGCCGCCTTGATGACCTCGCTGTCGCGCAGCGATCCCCCCGGTTGAATGACCGCCGTCGCGCCGGCGTCTGCGGCAGCGATGAGGCCGTCGGCGAAGGGAAAGAACGCATCCGAGGCGACAACGGATCCTTTCGCGAGGTTTTCCGGCAAGCCTGCGGCGCGGGCCGCCTCGGCGGCTTTGATCGCCGCGATCCGGGCGGCGTCGACACGGCTCATTTGCCCCGCGCCAATGCCCACCGTCGCGCCGTCTTTGGCATAGATGATGGCGTTCGATTTCACATGCTTGGCGATCCGGAAGGCAAACCGCAGGTCCCGCCATTCCTGCTCATTCGGGGACCGCTTGCTTACGACACGTAAATCCATGCCGTCCACATTCGCATTGTCGCGGCTTTGCACGAGAAATCCGCCAGCCAGGCTGCGAAAGGTCAACCCTTGCGCGCGGGGGTCCGGCATGCCGCCCGTCAACAAGAGACGCAGATTCTTCTTGGCGGCGATAATTGCGACGGCCTCTTCGTCGGCGTCCGGCGCGATAATGACCTCGGTGAAAATCTTGACGATCTCGGCCGCGGCTCCCGCATCGAGCCTGCGGTTCAAGGCGACGATGCCGCCGAAGGCCGAGACCGGATCGCAACGCAGGGCTCGCTCATAGGCTTTTGCCAGAGTGGCCGCCTCGGCGGCACCGCATGGATTGGCGTGCTTGATGATCGCGACGGCGGCGGTCTGCGCCGGA
The DNA here is from genome assembly GCA_035509135.1 of Methylocella sp. GTDB lineage: Bacteria > Pseudomonadota > Alphaproteobacteria > Rhizobiales > Beijerinckiaceae > Methylocapsa. Next base: position 4,261 of record DATJLX010000085.1, on the reverse strand, counting down.
TCGAATTCGGCCACGAGTTCGAAGGCCGCATCGGTATCGTTGAGATTGTTGTAGGAGAGCTCCTTGCCCTGCACCTGCCGTGCGGACGCAGCACCACGTCTTTGCTCCCCAGACCTGTAAAACACCGCGCTCTGATGCGGGTTCTCGCCATAGCGCAGGCTTGCCGCAAGCGTGCCGCCGAAGGCCCGGTAGGGTGGCGCGGCCAGATCCATTTGCGCCGCCAACCAATTCGAGATCGCGGCATCATAGACGGCGGTGCGCGCGAAGGCCTTTTGCGCAAGCTCCTGGCGCAACGCCTTGGCCGTGGCACCGCCATGCGCCGCCAATTCACTGAGGAGTTTAGAATAATCGCCAGGATCGACAACGACGGCGACATCGTTGAAATTCTTGGCGGCGGCGCGGATCATCGCGGGGCCGCCGATATCGATATTTTCAATGCAATCGGCAAAAGCCGCGCCACCCCCGGTTGTTGCCTCGAAAGGATATAAATTCACGGCAAGAATATCGATCGGCGCGATGCCATGCGCCAGCATCGCCGCTTCATGTTCCGGGTTTTCGCGGATGGCCAGGAGCCCGCCATGAATTTTTGGATGCAGGGTTTTCAGCCGCCCGTCCATGAGTTCGGGAAAGCCGGTGAGATCGGCGACATCGCGGACTGGCAAACCGGCGCCAGCAAGTGCCTTGGCGGTGCCGCCCGTCGAGACAAGCGCGATCCCAAAGGTTGCAAGACCGCGGGCAAAATCGATGAGGCCGGTCTTGTCGGAGACGGAAATCAGCGCGCGGGCGGCGCGGCGGAGACCTTCGGGCATGCTGTCTTTCACATAAGAGGCAGTCGCGAAAGCCTCGCTCTCAGCGGTGGTGGAGGTCCCTATTTTACCGGGCCTGGCACGAACGAGCCCGGCGGCGGATCACGTCGGCGGACACCGGCGACATCGCTGCCAAATCCGGTCACGTCCATCTTTGAAATCTATTTGTCGCGTTCCGCGCGTATCCCTGGCTTGAGATGCTGCCGGAAGAATGTTCTTATACAAAAGCTGGGAAACAAGTGAAACAATTTTCCAATCCGCATTCTTCGTTTCAAGAAAATCATGGGGAGGATAGCATGCCGTTGAAAGCCGGTTTCGATCTTGCCGAGGCGCTCGATCTCTTGTCTCTCTGCTCCATCATCGAGGGCAGCAGCGAGCTTCCGCAGCCGCCGGGCTGGACCAAGATCTTTGATTCCCCGGTCATTCCGCCATTCACTGAGAAGTGGCAGCTGTGGCAAAACACGGCGGGTGCCTATGCCATCGTCATCCGCGGCACCGTCTATGATCCTGGTAGTATTTTGGAGGATTTGCTCGCCTTCCTGGCACTCGCGGCAGGCAGCGTCACGGTTGGGCCTTACCGCATCGACTATAAATTCGCTGCCGGGTCGCATGCCAGCGTCACTGTCGGTTTTGCGCTCGGCGCGCTCCTTATCCTGAAGGATCCGGCCAATGGCATTCTGAAGCAGCTGGCGGAGCTTGTGCCGGCGGGAAGCCAGATTTATGTCGCCGGCCATAGTCAGGGAGCGGCTGTGGGCACGCTCGTGCGCTCCTATCTTGAGTATGCCGCGGACAGCCCGAGGGACAAGAATTATTCCTATAAGACCTATGTCTACGCCCAGCCAAAGCCAGGCAATGATCACTACGCTTCCGATTTCGAAAACAGTTTTTCCAATCGCGGCTTCACCTTTTGCGTCAACAATTCGCTCGACTGGGTTCCCCAGGTGCCGTTCACGATCGAGATCCCGTCCGACATTAATACGCCAAACCCGCTGAGCAATCTGACGGTCATGAGCTCGACTGTTCTGACAACGCTGAGCGGTTTTGGCAATGAGGCGCGCGCCTTTGTTGTCGATCGCGTGAGACCCCGTCTTCAAGCAAAGGCGGTGGCGCTCGTGGGCGTGGTAAGATCTCATGGGGCATCCGGGGCGGCAGAGGGGCTGGCGCCGGAAATTTTGACCGCGCATGGGTTCGATATCCCTATTGCCCCCTCGCTCAATTTCGTCAATGCCGGGTCACCGATCGCGCTCATTGGCACGCCTTGCTCCGGCGAGCAATGCAAGGATATTTTCTTCGAGCATCACACTGCAACCTATTATGCAATGCTGAAGGCGCAGCTGGCACAGGTATAGTTGCGATGCTGGCACTTGCCGGATAGTGGCATAGGAAAGCCGATGGAATTTTACTTGAACTTCAACCAATTGCTTTGCAGGACAACAAACCCGGTCATCTTGATCTTCGTGCCCCTGTTCTTGGTCACGACACTCGTCGAGGCGGTCCTCATCCTGCACCGGCAGAAAACCTATCCCTGGAAGAATGCGGGCGTATCGATCGGCATGGCCATCGGCCACTTGATCACCCAAGCAGCGACGCATGGCGTGGTCTTTGGCGTCATTGCCCTGTCTGTCTATGCGTACAGGCTGACCACCATCCCGGTCTCATTCCGGCACTGGCCGAACCTCGTCTTGCTGTTTCTGCTGGTCGATTTCGGGTTCTATGTGGAGCACCGCTGTTCTCACCGGATCCGGTTCTTGTGGGCCTCGCACAGTGTGCATCATAGCAGCGAGAAGATGCTGGTGACCACCGCCTACCGTCTCTCCTGGACGCCTATCTTGTCGGGCGTTTTTCTGTTCTATTTGCCGATTGTCTGGATCGGCTATGATCCTGTCTGGGTTTACGGCACGGTCTCGGCCAACCTCACCTATCAGTTCTTTATTCACACCGAGCTCGTGCCGCGTGTCGGCTGGCTGGAGTGGATCATCAACACACCCTCGGCCCATCGCGTGCACCATGGGAGCAATGCCGAATACCTCGATAAAAACTACGGCGGCGTGCTGCTGATTTGGGATCATCTGTTTGGCTCCTATCAGGCCGAGCAACCCGGCATCGCGATTCGCTATGGCCTGTTGCATCCGCGCTCGGCTCCCGACAACCCCTTTTTCATCGCTTATGAAGAACTTTGGCTGACGCTGAAGGCGGCATTTGGCGCCGGGAGTGTGCGCGAGCGTCTCACACGCGTGCTCGGGCCACCCTAGTCTAGCTAGGTAGAACAAACGCAATTCCTACGGTTAAATATCCGATCGGGGTCATTTTCGACGTTTCGCACAAAAGCCGAAATCGAAGCCTTCCCCTTGATGACATTAATCAGCGGCCCAATAGGCAAAGCGGTGATCGACATCGCCTGTGGAGGGGTTTACAGCCGATTGTCGGTCCCTTTGAACTCGCCCCGCAAGTGCTCCGGATTCTTGGAATAAATAACGGTACGGCTTATGTGGATCGGCATTGAATAGGCATCGGGGTATACTGCGTACTCGTGGCCGGAATATTCGCCTTCCAGCGGCACTTGATGTATTTTCCGGCGAAAATGACCGTGCCTCCTTCCGCGTTAGGTCTGATGGAAGTGCAAGACATTTTTCTTGAGACTTCCGACAAAGTAAGACTGCAAACCTGGGTGCGGGCCGCGCGTCCCGGCTATCCGACGCTCCTCTATTTTCACGGCAATGCGTTTCATCTGGGTGAGCGCGCGGCCTGGTTCAGCGCGTTTATCGATGCCGGATTCGGTCTGGTGGCGATCAGCTACCGCGGCTTCGGAAATAGCGAAGGCAGCCCCACGGAAGCTGGCCTTTACACGGATGCACGCGTCGCGATTGATTATGCGCAAAACACACTTAAAATACCTTCAAAAAAGCTCATTTATTTCGGCGAATCGCTCGGCAGCGGCGTGGCTGTGCAGATGGCGGTCGAGCGCCCGCCGGGGCTTTTAGTGCTGCAAGCCTCCTACACGTCAGTGGAGACGCGGGCCGCGGAACTTTATCCCTTCGTGATAGGCGTGCGCCATCTGGTGCGCGACAAATTTGACTCGGTGTCGAAAATCGGCAGCGTTGAATCGCCGCTTCTCATGCTGCATGGGGCGAAAGACGCCATCATTCCGCTGCGCCACGGCAAAGCCCTTTTTGCCGCGGCGAACCAGCCTAAAACCTTGGTGGTCTACCCCGAGGCGCATCATGACGATTTCGGCAGCGAACAAATTTTGACGCCGCTGCTGGAGACAGCCAGAAAATACGGACTGATCTGAAGATCGCTTCATGAGCGCCAAGCTCCCCACATGGAGCAGAGGACGGACCGCATTGCTGGGAGCGAGTGGCGCCCCTTGACGGAAATCAATCTGCCTTCGCATTGTCACTCTCGGTCAAAGCAAGATCGACCATGACGTCACTGCCGATGCGCTCAAGCTCTGT
>DATJLX010000084.1:0-10858 GCA_035509135.1 Methylocella sp. | reverse complement strand
GACTGATTTGATGAAAATTTGCCGTACTAAATGCCGTACTAATCATCAATTTAGTACGGCGACAATCTTATAAGTTATTGATAAACTTGGCGCGCCCGGAGAGATTCGAACTCCCGACCCCTAGATTCGTAGTCTAGTGCTCTATCCAGCTGAGCTACGGGCGCCTGCCTTGACCCTTCCCGTGTGGCCCAGCTTGCAATATGCCAGGAGCCCCACACAGCTTCATGCTGCCCAGGAAAGCCGCGCGAGACTTAACTGCTTGCCGTTGTCGTGGCAATAGGGCGTCCGGCACAGAAACCCATGGTATTCCAAAATTCATTGTCCACCCCCGTCACTCGGCTGTGGCAGGGAAATTTGAAACTTGGCGCCTGTCCCTCCCGCGTGGCTCCCGGTGACGAGCATAAGGGCGCCGCCGTGCCCGCGCACTAGATCGGCGGCGATCACCAAGCCGAGGCCCGATCCGCCGGCACGGTTGGATTTGAAAGGCGTGAAGAGCAGCGCCCGCGCCTCTTCCGGCACGCCAGGTCCGGTATCGCTGACCTCGATCACGGCCTCTCCGTGGCTAAGCCAGGCTTGGACCCGGATCCGTGCCAGCCGTCCTGGCTCCTCCGCCCTTGAGCTTTCGATCGCTTCGACCCCATTGCGAATGAGATTCATGAGAACGCGAAACATTTGCTCGCGGTCCGCAGCGATCTCAAAATCAGCCGAGACCGCATTGACAAATTCGATATCGCCGGATGCTTCGAGCCCGACCATTTCCATGACTTCGGTCACAAGCCCATGCAAGGGAAAGCGTACCAGTTTGGGGGGATCGTCCACGGCGCGGCCATAGGTCAGCGTCGCCTGACAGAAACGGATCGCGCGATCAAGCGTCCCAACGAGCTTGGGCGCGAGCCGTTGCACGAGCGGATCATCAACATTCGCGAGGCGGTCAGAGAGGAGCTGCGCCGAGGCCAGCATATTGCGCATGTCGTGATTGATCTTAGCCACCGCTAGCCCAAGCGCGGCAAGATGCTTCTTCTCGTTTAACTCGCGCGCCAGGGAATCCTGCATGATTGCGAGTTCCTCTTCGGCATAAGCGATCTCATGCTTGCTGTGGGAAGGAACGATGATCCGCGAGGCATTCTCTGGATCGGCGCCAAAATCGACGATGCTCGTGGTAAGCCGCCGCACCGGGCGAAGCACCATGAAGTGAATGGCAACCGTGGCGAGACTCGCCACGACCGCCGACATAATGAGGGTCACTGTCAAAAGCCGCAGCGAATAGGCGCGCATGGCTTTTGTCAACGGCGCCTCATTCATTGTGATAGCGATCGACTCGCCACCCATCGGGGCTTCCCCGAGCACCGTGATATAGCGCCCCGGCCGTGCCATCAGGGTGGAAATGGCAGCGGGTGAGGGCAGAAAGGCTGGCTGGCGCAAATCATAAACCTCATCCACTTTGCGCGGTAACTCGGACGCGGCGAGGATTTGCTTCGTGCCATTCTTGCTAAGGACGATGATACAAGCGCCGACGCTATCGAGCAATTGCCGCGACAGTTCGGGGGGGACCATGGCCTGAGGCGCTGCATCGAGAACGAGTGCTGCCGTATACGCGGCGCTCAAGCGATTCCGCAGCCAGTGGTCACGAAAGGTGTCGATGGCCGGCACATAGATCATCGCCGCCGTGGCTATGACGAAGCTGGTGACGAGAACATGAACCCTCGTCGCCAACCCAAAGCGAACCGGCCGGCGGTTTTTTCTTGCAAAGCTTTCGCTTGGCGACGCGAGGCCCCTGCTCGGAGGCATCACGAGATCACTCATGGCAACCCCTATCCGAACCAACGCAGAAAGCGCAGCATTTGTTGCATAATTGAACGGTCGAGCCTATTTGCCGGAAACATCATGCCGGCGCGCCGCGCAGCGTCGGTCAGAGCCGGATAAGAAACCATTATAGCGGCGATATCGCCGGTGGTCATGCCCTTCGATATGGCAAGCGCGAAAAGGTTGATCAACTCCTCCGCCCCCGAACCAACGATGCCAGCGCCGAGAATAGTTCCCCGGCGGCTCGCAAGAAGCTTGACATGCCCGTTGGGCCGATGCTCGACTCGGGCTCGTTCAGTCTCTGAGAAGGGCCAACGCAGCACATAAATATGGCGATAGGCCGCCCGAGCTTGCGCTTCCGACAGTCCCGCGGTGGCGATCGGCGGCGAGGTCAGGAGAGCACGGGTGACGGCTTGTCTTCGCATCCACCCACCGGGGAGACCGAGAACAGCGCGCAGGACCTGCCAGACCTGCTGTTCCGCCGCGCCCTCTAGTTGCGCCCCTTCCACGACGGCCCCGATCGCGTGGACCCGCCGGTTGCTGGTCACGAGACCGGTCCCTGTCTTGATACCATTTTCGTTATAACGAACCTTCGCTTCGGAAAGACCCAAACCCTCGACGACAGGTGCCCGGCCCGCTGCTAGCAATAGGTGAGAACCCGTGATCGGCTTTTCATGCCCGGCGGCGGCAATGACGACGCGAACACCGCCGCTGCGCGGTTCGATCCGCAAGATCCGAACCCCCTCATGAACGACGATGCCCTCGCGTGCAAACGCGGTGCGCACGGGCGCTGTCAGTTCTTCATCTTCGCGCGTAAGAATTTTTGTCTCCGCCAGCACGGTCACGCCAGACCCGAAGCGGCGCATCGCTTGTGCCAGCGCGAGCCCGTCGGGATCGGCGCCGATGACGAGAAGATTCTGGGGCGGCGGATCCAATGCGCAGAGTGAGGCGATGTCAAGCGGCCGTACAAGGTTGAGCCCTGGAATGGCGATGGTTTTCTCGACAGCTCCGGTCGCGATCACGAAGCGTCGCGCCTGAATGATCAAGCCGCCTGCTTCGCAGATGTCGGGCCGCGTGAAACGTCCAGCCGCATGAATGACGTTCACATTCGCGGCTTCGAGTCGTGCTTGCGAGTAATTTGGCGCAATCGCCGCGACCGCGGAGGCAAGATGTTCGCGCGTTTTCGCGAAATCAATTGGCGGCTCTTGTCGTGGCCCCGGCCCGGCGGCGCCAAACCTCAAAATGTCTCGCGCCATCAATGCCGAGCGGCTCGCGGCAAGCAAGGCGTTGCGAGGGACACTCCCGGTCAACCTGGAGCCGCCGAGTGACGCTTTTTCGACGAGTACCACCGAGAGGCCGCACCCCGCGGCCCCAAGAGCCAGCGACACACCGCTGGCGCCGCCCCCAATGATACATAAATCGGGCTTTAGTTCTGCGCTCATCCCATCCCATTCCCGTTGCAACTCCGAGTTTCCTTCAAAGTTCCCCTCGATCCGCCAAGGGCGGGGGCAATCGCAATTTGGCGGCAGTCCATTCGCTTGGGAGGGACTAAGGAAACTCTCACAAGCCGCGCTTTACAACATTTCAATGACAGCTTGGCCTTTCGAGTCCTTGGAAAACTCCTTGTTCCCATAACCATGGACGTGCCAGCCTGCTATTAATCGTGCTATGACCGCGAGCATTATTAGGGTTAACGCCTTCTGGGGAAAACTTATGCAGATTGCAATGATCGGTTCAGGCTATGTCGGCCTTGTATCGGGAGCTTGTCTCGCGGATTTCGGTCACACCGTAACTTGTATCGATACGGATGCACAAAAAATCGAGGCTTTGAAGGTTGGGAAGATGCCGATCTTCGAGCCCGGCTTGCAGGATCTCGTCGGCAACAACGTACGGCAACGCAGGCTTTCCTTTTCCACCGATCTTGCCGGCGCCGTCGCCGGCTCTCAAGCCGTGTTCATCGCGGTCGGGACCCCGTCGCGGCGCGGCGACGGCCATGCGGATCTCTCCTTCGTCTATCAGGCGGCCCGCGCGATTGCTGCTGGTCTTGACGGATTTACGGTGGTTGTGACCAAATCCACTGTCCCCATCGGCACCGGCGACGAGGTTGAAAGAATCATCCGCGAAACCCGCCCAGACTCCGATTTCACGGTTGTATCGAATCCGGAATTTCTGCGGGAAGGGGCGGCGATCGACGATTTTAAGCGGCCTGACCGAATCGTCATCGGCGTCGAGGACGCGCGAGCCGAAGCCGTCATGCGGGAAATCTACCGGCCGCTCTTCCTGAACCAGGCGCCCTTCCTTTTCACCAGCCGCCGCACATCCGAACTCACCAAATATGCGGCCAACGCTTTTCTCGCGACAAAGATAACCTTCATCAATGAAATCGCCGATCTCTGTGAGCGGACGGGAGCCAATGTGCAGGACGTGGCACGCGGGATTGGTCTCGATAAACGCATTGGCTCCAAATTCTTGCATGCGGGACCTGGCTACGGCGGCTCCTGTTTCCCCAAGGACACCCATGCGCTGATCAAGACAGCCCAAGATCATGGCACGCCGGTCCGCATCATCGAGGAGGTCGCCGCCGTCAACGATCAGCGCAAGCGCGCCATGGCGCGCAAGGTCTTGGCCGTCTGCGGCGGCACGGTGCGCGGCAAGACCATCGCCGTCTTGGGCCTTACTTTCAAACCGAATACCGACGACATGCGTGATTCTCCCGCGATTTCGATCATTACCGCTTTGCAGGACAATGGGGCGCGCATCCATGCCTTCGATCCGGAAGGCATGGATCAGGCTCGCCTCGTGCTCGATGACCTGACTTTTTTTTACGACCCTTATTCTTGTTGTGAAAAGGCCGATGCGCTCGTCATCGTGACGGAATGGGATGCGTTTCGGGCACTTGATCTCGACCGCATCAAAGCGGCTCTCGCGGCGCCCATCATGGTCGATCTCCGCAATATTTACGACCCTGCTGAAATGGCCCGGCGTGGCTTTGTCTATTCCGGTGTCGGCCGGGGTGTCCCCTCTGTCGATCCCCCCGGCTCATAAACCGCGTTCGCGTCAGGCAGGGGACAGGCGGGACGCGGTCCGGCGGGCCATAAAATCTAAACTTTTCCGGGGCGATCGGCACGCCGTTGGCGCTGGCGTCCCGCCGACCCCCTCGCCATTGAACTCCCATCGCTTATGCCATGAGCGCGAAATCAATCGCCCGAGGCCGCGCAGCAAAATGCGCCACGGCTGGCAGCGCCTAGCGAAGCGCGCCTATTGACAAAAGAATAATTCTATAGACTTAGTTTAAATATTTTCGCGCATCTGATCGTTGACGCGGAGCTTTCTCAGAAAACAGAACCAGCCAAGATTCATGATCATCTCAATGTTTTTTTGCCGTTCAAGTCGTTCCGCCGCAATTGCTGCTGGCATCCCCGTACCATACGGACGCCTCCTCGTCTCCGGCCTTCGCGGTCGGAACGGACGGTCCTCGTTGGCCGGACTGCGCTTTTTATGGTTAAGCTTGTTATTGGCCCTGGCCACGCTTCCAGCGAAGAGCGCCGAGGTGAACATCCTCAATGTCTCGTATGACCCGACACGCGAACTCTACACGGAAATCAATGAGTTGTTCGCCGAACACTACAAAACCCGCACGGGAGTGAACGTCACTTTCGAACAGTCGAACGGAGGGTCGAGCAAGCAAGCGCGTTCAGTGATCGACGGATTGCAGGCCGATGTTGTGACCTTGGGCGCCGCTTCGGACATCACCGCAATCGAGCGCGCCGGGCTGATCGAGCCTGGCTGGCAGGAGAAACTGCCTTACAATTCCTGCCCCTATACTTCGATAGTCGGCTTTCTCGTGCGCAAGGGAAATCCAAAACATATCAAGGATTGGAACGATTTAACACGTCCTGACGTGCAGGTGATCGTGCCCAATCCGAAGACCAGCGCGGCCGCCCGCTGGGCCTTTCTCGCATTTTGGGGCGCGACCGCCAAGGCGAAGACGCATGATCTCTCGACGCTGGCGGGACTGGAAGAATCGCAAGCAGCAGCGCGAAGCGCCAAGGATTTTCCGATCTATCGAGATGCCGAAGCCCGCGCGGCAATCGAGAAGTTCTACAACAACAACGTGCCTGTTCTTGACACGGGCGCCCGCGGCGCGACGGTCACCTTCGCCCAAAAACAGCTCGGCGATGTCTTGCTGAACTGGGAAAATGAACTCTGGCTCGCCCTGGACGAATTCGGCAAAGACAAATTCGACATTGTCTATCCATCGAGCAGTATTCTTGGCGAGCCGCCCGTTGCCATCGTCGACGAAGTCGTTGACAAAAAAGGCACGCGAGATGTGGCGGTAGCTTATTTGAAATATCTTTATACGCCGGAGGCGCAGGATGTTATAGGGCAATTGCATTACCGGCCGCGCGACGTCGAAGCCTTGAAGAAATATAGCGCTGACCTGCCACCCATTCCGCTCTTCACGATCGATGAGGCCTTTGGCGGCTGGGAAAAAGTGCAAGCCGCCTTCTTCGCCGACGGCGGAATCTTCGATCAGATATACAGGCCGGCCAAATGATGGGAGATGCCAGCGCGGACCGTTTCCCTCCAGGAGGACCGGTGGGGGGCACGCTCACTCGCTCCACGCGCGGCCCGTCGCGCCTTATTCCGGGCTTGCCACTGACCCTCGGTTACACCCTGTTTTATCTGTCGGCGCTGGTTCTGATCCCGCTTGCCAGCATGGTTTACAAGACAACCGAGCTTAGCTGGAGCGAATTCTGGCAAACAGTCACGGATCCGATTGTCCTTGCATCGTTCCGGCTAACCTTTTCAGCCTCCGCCATCGCCGCGCTGATCAATGGTGTCTTTGGGCTGATTATTGCTTGGGTGCTTGTCCGGGAACCCTTTCCCGGCCGCCGGCTCTTCGACGCGATCATTGATTTTCCTTTTGCCCTTCCAACCGCCGTTGCCGGCATCACCTTCAGTCAGCTTTATTTAGCGAATGGCTGGATCGGTGGATTGGGACTTCACCTTGCGGGTGTGATCAATGGGGCGGCGGGACTTGCGGGTGCCGGCAAGGTTTTAGGCGACGATGCCTTGTCATGGCTGAATTTCCCCTATTCGAACACGAATACAGGTATCGTCATCGCGTTGATTTTCGTCGGCCTGCCCTTCGTAGTGCGGACGGTGCAGCCGGTGCTGCGCGATTGGGACACCGAATTTGAAAGCGCTGCGCTGAGCTTGGGAGCCAACCGGTGGACGGTCTTGCGGCGCGTCGTTTTTCCCGAAATCTTACCCGCCTGGCTAAGCGGCTTGGCGCTCGCATTTGCCCGTGCGATCGGAGAATATGGCTCGGTAATCTTCATTGCCGGAAACATTCCTGGCAAGTCGCAGATCGCGCCTTTGCAGATCGTCGTCAAGCTCGACGACTTTCGCACCTCGGAAGCCACCGCGATTGGCGCGGTTTTGCTTTTGGCCTCTCTCCTCATATTGCTCGCGATCAATAGTCTGGAGTGGCTGGCAAGGCGGCGCGAAACCGAGCCCGCCAAATAAAGACCCGACAACATCGTTGTTGGTGCATTATCAAATCGAGGTCGCATGTATGGCAGGAGCGCCAGCAAAATCTCAGGTTATTGGGGTATCCGGACAACCGGCGCCGTCGAACGGCCCATTTGTCCGCCGGGTTTTGATCGCGACGACCGTCGCCTTCCTCACCCTTTTCATTGTGATTCCTGTTGTCAATGTATTCGCGCAGGCTTTTTCCAAAGGTGTTGAAGCCTATGTCAGCGTCTTTCAAGCGCCGGGTCAGCCAGAAGAAGCGCAACTCAATCTGGCTGAGCGGCGCAAATTCTTCGCAGCGCGCGGCCAAGCCGAGAAAACCCGGAGTTCGATCCGGCTGACCCTCGGGATCGCTGCCATTGTCGTTCCTCTTAATATTGTCTTCGGGCTAGCGGCCGCCTGGTCCGTGACAAAGTTCCGGTTCAGAGGCCGCTCCCTTTTGATCGCTTTGATCGACTTGCCTTTCTCAGTGTCGCCGGTCATCGCGGGACTGATTTTCGTCCTCTTGCTTGGCCGGAACGGCGTGTTTGGCGACTGGGCCACCCATGTGACATGGCCCGATCCCTTTTCGCTGCGCTGGCGAGGCTTCGCGGACAATGGTTGGCCGCTGGAATTCGCCCAAAGCTACACCGGGATCATTTTCACACCTTTTGCAATTGTCCTGGCCTCTATCTTTGTCACCTTTCCGTTCGTCGCGCGTTCATTGATCTCTTTGATGGAAACACAGGGGTCGGACGAAGAAGTGGCGGCGCTCTCGCTTGGCGCCTCGGGCTGGCGGACATTTTGGAAGATCACATTGCCGAATGTGAAGTGGGCCCTCCTCTATGGTGTGATCCTGGCCACGGCTCGGGCCTTCGGCGAATTCGGCGCGGTTTCCGTGGTTTCGGGCCATATCGATTCGAACGACACCATGCCGCTGCGAATCGAGAAACTATGGAATGAATACAACAATCAGGCAGCCTTTAGCGTCGCCTCTTTGCTGGCCCTTTTGGCGGTGGTCACCTTGATTGTCCAACTGATCGTCGAAAAGCAAACCAGCGAGGATGAAATGCGCCATACGGAGGGGGAAGAGATACCATGAGCATCGAGGTTCGCTCGGTCAGCAAGACCTTCAATCAGTTCAAGGCGCTCGATCAGGTAAGCCTCAAGGTCGAGACGGGCGAACTCGTCTCGCTGCTCGGACCGAGTGGCTGCGGCAAGACAACCCTTTTGCGGGTGATCGCTGGCATGGAATCCGCCGATCCGGACAGTGGACCGATCCTGTTCGACGGACGCGACGTTTCCAGCGAGGAGGTCGGCAAACGGCGCATCGGCTTCGTCTTCCAGCATTACGCTTTGTTCAAGCATATGAGCGTCTTTGAAAATGTCGCTTTCGGGCTGCGCGCGAAGCCCTGGCGGCAACGGCCGGGAGGAGCGGAAATCCGCGCCAAAGTCAGTGAGCTTTTGCAACTTGTTCAGCTGCAAAATTTCGCGCGCCGCTATCCAGCCCAACTCTCCGGTGGCCAGAGGCAACGGGTGGCCCTTGCCCGGGCGCTCGCGGTCGAGCCGCGCATTCTCTTGCTCGACGAACCTTTTGGCGCCCTCGACGCAACGGTCCGCCGTGAACTCCGGCGCTGGCTGCGCAAACTGCACCAAAGAATTCACGTGACAACCATCCTCGTCACCCACGACCAGGAAGAAGCACTTGAGGTGTCGGACCGGGTCGCGGTCATGAATAAGGGAAGAATCGAGCAATTCGCGTCGCCGGAAACGATCTACAACTACCCGGCCAATCCATTCGTCTTCAAATTCCTCGGCAGCTACAATCTTTTTCATGCCCGCAAGCCGAATGGCACCGGTGCGTTGGGGGAGGGCCCTTCGGATGCCAATGGGGTAACGTTCGTGCGGCCCCATGACATCGAAATCAGGCGCGAGAATCCCGACGGTTCGGGCATTGCCGCCACGATCAGCCACATTGCCTTTGCCGGCTCGTCGGTCAATGTCGAACTTGCACGCATCGAGGATCAGGCGGTCGTCGATGCGGCTCTACCCGCTCACACCTACAAGGACCTTGACCTCAAACCAGAAGACAAGGTGTTCATCAGGCTGCACAATACTAGATCGTTTGATGATGATTATTCTATCTGAAAAACGAGGAACCCGGTATCCATGAGCGTGGCTCATGGATCATGGTCAAGCCGAGGGCGTCATCGCGGAGGGCATGACAGAGAAGCCCCCCTGCGGTGCTCTGGCCCGCGCTAGGGTGGGGCCGCCAAGCGCGTCGCAGCCCCGATATCAAGGCTATTGTTTGATGGTTCCGACGGCATCTTTCCATTCCGCCTCCGAAATTGCCGCACGCAGGCAGCGCGCAAGCACCTCATATTTCCCGCGCTCGGATTGACTTGCGAGCTTCGTGCACTGCTCACGGCCTGGCAGGGGCGTGCGCGGCCATGAACCCGTGACCTCGGCGCGATAGTGCGATTCATTGTCCTGACACAAAACGAAAGGTCGCGGATGCCCAGCAAACAATGAGCAGGATTTTTCGATCGGGAAGTCGGGCAAACCCTGTGGCGATGGGTCCGCCATTGCCGGTGCGGAGATCGCCAAAATTATGACGAAGAATGACATTTTCATCGTTTCTGATCTTCTCATTCAATGTTCAATTAAATAGTTGAGAGTTGGTTATTGGGGCTAATTAATGGCGAGAATCGTTATGATTCAGCCGCTACAGATTTTTTGCACAGACATCCCACTCCAAACCGCACGGCGACAGACCGCCGTTCCGGACCTTTGGACAAATGATGCAGCGAATTTTACGGACCAAGTCGATTTCTGTGAAATAGGGCAAGCATCGACCGAATGATGCAAATCCATTGACGCCCTATCACACCTCTTTGCCTTTCCTTCCAAGCGGCCAACCGCCTGGGTGCTTCCGCTGTTCTCCTCCGGTCCATGAATTGATGCTGGAAGGAATATGATCAGCCTGTGGTTCATTAAAATTATCTAAAAGCCTACCAATAATTATCCAATGTTCCTGTTTTGTCCAGCCTTAAATTCTCGTTCGTGGCCAACGCCACAAGTTTCGAGCAAGCCGGTGCGGTTCAAAATCAGCTGTTTATCGCAACCTTCCTGTTCCACTGCATACGCTGCGGCCCGGCCCTTGCTTGGGCTCGTGTCACAGGATGGCCCAGATCAAAGAGTTTCTGCAGCATTGCCGGAGGGCGGTACTTTGGGCTACGGTTAATGTTTGTGCGTGCCCTTCTCTACCCGTCGACGAAAGCCTATATTGCATCGCAGCAAACGGGTCTCGACAAGCGTATCGGCGTAGTAAGGCGGCCACCACAAAGAACATTGGATGGGACATCAGATCGTGCATGAGCGGGCGTCCCCTGCCTGCCCGCGGCAGGAACCGGTTGAACCCACTCACCCGCGAAAAACCGCTTTTGCGGGCATGGCTCTCGGGTCGCTCGGTGTCGTGTTTGGCGACATTGGCACGAGCCCACTCTATGCGCTGAGGGAGTCGCTCAATCATATCAAA
>DATJLX010000083.1:0-14245 GCA_035509135.1 Methylocella sp. | reverse complement strand
GTCAATAAGCTGCGCGGCGGCCTCAAGGTCGCGGCCGTCAAGGCGCCGGGCTTCGGCGATCGCCGCAAGGCCATGCTGGAAGACATTGCGATTCTCACGGCCGGCCAATTGATTTCCGAAGAACTCGGCATCAAGCTCGAGAACGTCACCTTGCAGATGCTCGGCCGCGCCAAGCGGATCCGCATCGATAAAGAGGCGACCACCGTCATCGACGGCTCCGGCGAAAAGAAGGACATCGAGGCGCGTATAGGCCAGATCAAGGCGCAGATCGCGGAGACGACCTCCGATTACGATCGTGAGAAGCTGCAGGAACGCCTTGCCAAGCTCGCCGGCGGCGTCGCGGTGATCCGCGTCGGCGGCGCGACCGAGGTCGAAGTGAAGGAGAAGAAGGACCGGGTGGACGACGCGCTCAACGCCACCCGCGCCGCGGTCGAGGAAGGCGTGTTGCCGGGCGGCGGCGTCGCCTTGCTGCGTTCCATCAAGGCTCTCGAAAACCTGAAAGTGGAAAACCCCGATCAGAAGACCGGCGTCGACATCGTCCGCAAGGCGATCCAAACGCCAGCCAAGCAGATCGTCGACAATTCCGGTGGCGACGGCGCCGTTGTTGTCGGCAAGCTGATCGAGAATACCTCCTACCCCTACGGTTACAACGCCCAGTCCGGCGAATATGGGGATCTCGTGAAGCTCGGCATCATCGATCCGACAAAGGTTGTCCGCACGGCTCTGCAGGACGCGGCCTCCGTTGCCGGTCTTCTCATCACCACCGAGGCGATCGTCGTGGAAGCGCCGAAGAAGGAGGCTCCCTCAGCACCAGGCGGCGGTGGCATGGGCGGCATGGGCGGCATGGATTTCTAAATCCGCCAGTCTCAGCGTACCAGTCTCGGCGTAATTGCATGCGAAAGGCTCCGGTGCTCCGGAGCCTTTTTCGCGCCGGCGGCAGCGCCAATCCTCTTTGAATTGAGAATTATTCATACTGATTATTTTTTTTGAAGTGGTTGCCACGCCGTTTCCCCTAGCCCGCAAAATGTTCTAAGATCGCAACCAATGAGGGCGGCTTATAGGGGGAGAATCAACAAGATGCCTCGAGCGTCTGAGCCGCGGGGGGATACGGCCGGCAACCGGAAAACCGCGACACGCGCGGATCTCCTCAATGCCGTTTACGCATCCTGCCCCATGCTTTCGCGGGCCGAAGCCAAGGAGATCTTCGAAATGGCGCTGGAAGAGATTTCCGACGCACTGGTGCGCGGTGAATCCGTCAAGCTGCGCTCCTTTGGCCTGTTTCTGGTGCGCGCCAAGCGCGAGCGTATCGGCCGCAATCCGCGCACCGGCGTCGAGGTTCCGATCAAGCCGCGTCGGGTTCTCACCTTCAAGCCATCACCCGTCCTGTGCGCATCGATCAATGGCCTGACGGCCGAGGAAGAGCCTGACGACGGCGATTTCAGCTGAAGCGCGGCTAGGCAAAGCCTGGCAGCCTAAACCTTCGACCGGTACCGGGACGAAGGGTTTCCGTTGTGCTTTTGGTTCAGAATCGTGACAAACAAAAGGCCAAAATAGCTCGCCCTCATGACGGCAAACCGGTCAGTCGCGCCCAAACGGAACCGGCACCGCCGCCTTCCTCTAGTGAGGATTGCGAGAGCCTCGCCAATGACGTGAATGTAAAAGGTCAATCATGCCCATTCTTGCCGTTCTCGTGGGAATTTTCTCGGCCGCCGCCGCCCTCGTCGGCCTCAAGGCCGGAGACCACATCGTCCTGTTGCTTGCCGCGGTGGGATTTTTGTGCGCTTTCACGACCTACCGGTCGCGGGGGATCTCGACGTTCCTGCAAATCTTCGCGGCGATCTTCGCGGCCGAGACGGCGATCTTCGGTGTCATCTTCCTCATTGTCCAGATCGGCCTTTGGCCGCCATCGCTTGAGAATTACGAATTTCCTGAAAGCCTGCCGCTCACCGTCGCGATCTTCGGTATCCTCGTCTATGCGATCGCCCATATTCCGGTCGTGCAAGCAATGACCCGCATCGCCGACCGCTATTTCGACACGTCGGACGAGACCCGCGCCCGCATATGGCCGTTTCCCTCTTTCGGCGCGCGCGAGCGGCGGGTGGCGATCGGCATGGTCATCCTGCTTGTCGTCATCAACCAAGCGCAAGTGGGCATGAATTTGCGGATTTCCTTCTTCTCTCGCGATTGGTTCAATGCGATCCAGAACAAGGACGAGGCTGCCTTCTGGTCGCAACTCTTCTTCGTCTTCACGCCTTGGGCGTTTCTTTATATCGCGACCACGGTCCTCGAATTTGTCGTGACAAGCATCCTCATCATTCGCTGGCGGCGCTGGCTCACAAACAATTATGTGAACCGCTGGCTCGATGCCCACACCCATTATCGCATGTCGCTCGCAGGCGGCGGCGCCGACAACCCGGATCAACGCATCTCGGAGGACATCAACCGCTTCATCGACGGCGGCCAAGTCGGCTATGGCATATATTCCTTTTCAATTTTGTTGATTTCGAATTTGAGCTCACTCGTATCTTTCGCGATTCTGCTTTGGGATCTTTCCACCAGTTTTACCCTGCCCTACACCAAAATTGCGGTACCTGGATTCCTGTTCTGGGTCGCTTTGATCTATGCGGGCGTCGGCACGATCGTCACCCATTTGATTGGACGCCCGCTCGTCCGCCTCTCCTTCGAGCGGCAGCACTATGAAGCGGATTTCCGCTTTTCGCTCGCGAGATTGCGCGAATATGCCGAGCAGGTGGCACTGCTCTTCGGCGAACCAACGGAAAAGGCCGCGCTTGGATCGCGGTTTGGCGCGATTGTCATCAATTATTTCCAGATCATCGCTTGCCGAATGAAGCTCACCGCCTTCACGGCGTCCTATGGACAGATGAGCCCGATCATTCCCTACGTCGTCACGGCACCCTTCTATTTCACCGGAAAGATCACGCTTGGCATCATGACCCAGACAGCGAGAGCTTTCGGCAGTGTTAACGAGGCCTTGACCTTTTTTGTTACTTATTATGTTTCGCTGGCCGATTTCAAATCCGTCCTCGACCGCTTGACGTCTTTCGACCTCGCCATCGAGTCCGCGAAAACGCCGGGCTTTGCGCCGCATGTGGGAGCGGACACGCCGGCGGCCCGCAAACATCTCGACATCGAGGCGCTCACTGTGCGGCTTCCCAACGGCCGCGAGATCATCGAAGGCGCGAGCTTGCGGCTTGCCGCCGC
This sequence comes from Methylocella sp., assembly GCA_035509135.1. Taxonomy (GTDB): domain Bacteria; phylum Pseudomonadota; class Alphaproteobacteria; order Rhizobiales; family Beijerinckiaceae; genus Methylocapsa. Next base: position 11,023 of record DATJLX010000083.1, on the reverse strand, counting down.
CGAGCCCGTGGTGGTGACCGGACCTTCGGGCTCCGGCAAGTCCACCTTGCTCCGGGTGGTCTCCGGCATCTGGCCTTATGGCGAGGGCGCCATCACCTTGCCGGCCGGTGCAAGAATTTTGCTGCTGCCTCAAAGGCCCTATATTCCGGTTGGCACCCTGCGCGCCGCCGTGACTTATCCCGACAACCCGGACCGTTATCAGGAGGCGGCAATTGCCGACGCGCTGCACACCGCGAGACTCAGCAATTTCATTAGCGTGCTTGATGTCGAGGATATTTGGGCGCAGCGGCTTTCGGGCGGCGAGCAGCAGCGGCTCGCGCTGGCCCGCGCCATATTGGCGAAGCCCGATTGGCTGTTCCTCGATGAAGCGACGTCGGCGATGGACGAAGGCATGGAAGCCGAGATCTACGAAACACTCCTAAAAAAACTCCCCGCGACGACAATCATCTCGATTGGCCATCGCGCCAGTATCGGACGGTTCCACAAGCGCCATATCGAAATGCGGCCCGCCGCCCCAGGGATCTTCACGCTCGCGGACGTCACGTTCAAAGCGGCGGAATAGGGTTTACGCGCCTATCGGACCAAAATGTTTCGGTGGAATATTTTGGTCCGATTGACGGTTTGCGCAAACGCCACCGGTGTCCTTGTCGAGAAAGAAGGTTCGTTGCCATTGAACGGGGCCATAACGACCGAGACGGTCTCGATTCTCAATGCACCGTGCGGCTGATCTGAATGGCCGCAGGAGTCATGATGATCACGAAGAGCACGGGAAGAAAGAACAAGATCATCGGGACCGTCAATTTGGGCGGCAAGCCCGCCGCCTTTTTTTCGGCGAGCATCATCCGGTTGTCGCGGCTTTCCTTGCCGACCACGCGCAGCGCGGTGCCTAGCGGGGTCCCGTAACGCTCGGCCTGAATCAGCACGGTCACGATCTGTTTCACCGATTCCACGCCGGTCCTGAGGCCAAGGTTTTCATAAGCCGAGCGGCGGTCGGGTAAAAAAGAAAGTTCCGCCGTCGTCAGCGTCAATTCCTCGGCAAGCGGGATCGACTGGATGCCGATTTCCTGCGCGACCTTGCGGAACGCATGTTCAATCGACATACCGGACTCAACGCAGATCAGCAATAGGTCCATGGCATCTGGAAAGGCGCGCCCGATCGAGATTTGCCGTCTGTCGATCTTACTCGAAAGATAGAATTCCGGCATCTTCAGACCCAGATAAGTGCCGAAAATGACAACGCCGATCTTCAGCATGAGGCCCAAGCCGAAATCGACGACCGCGAAAATATAGAACGCCGAAAGCGCAAGGCCGAGGAGAGGCGTTACCAGCCGGAAGAACAGAAAAGCCACTTCCGCCTGGGGGCCGCGAAACCCGGCCATCGCCATCTGCGCCTTCGCCTGATCGGTGCCGAGCCATTTCGACAGGCTGAACCGCTCGACGATTTGTTTCATATAGGCTTTCGGCTCTTGGCGGAGGCTGGGCTTGCCCTTGTCCGCCAGCAACTTCTCGCGTTCACGCGCGCGGATGCGTTCGCGTTCCGTCGCGACCTCCTTCATACGCCGGCCAAGCGTGTCGGTCTCGATCAGCGGCATGGCGACGGTCAGGATCGTCGCGATGGTTGCGATCGCAACCAGCACGCTCAGGAGAAAATGCGGGTCTGTCGCCTTGCTGTAGATCAGGTCAAGCATTGTTTATGATGATCACCCCATCGCATGATCTACCCCTGGAAAACCTTGCTCCGTTTGCATGCAAGCCGGATTGCGCATGATTGCAAAACAACGTTGCGGAGTTTTGGAAAGGATGATGCGAAAACAATTAAAGTGAGACCTTTTCATCATAAGTCGATCAGGGTCTAAATGTCGAAATTGATCATATTTCTCATGACGATGATGCCGATCCCCATCCACAAGGCGCAGCAACCCAAGACGAGTTCGCCGGTCTGCGTCGTCCACAGGAGCTCCATATATTTCGGGCTTGTGAACCAGACCATGCCGCACACGAAAAAGGGCAGACTGCCAATGATTAAGGCGGAAGTCTTGGCTTCGCTCGACACCGCCTTGACCTTGGTTTTCATCTTTTTGCGATCGCGCAGCACTGACGATAAATTGCCCAAGGCTTCGGCCAGATTGCCACCCGCCTTTTGCTGGATGTTGATGACGATCGCGAAGAAATTCGCCTCCGAAATGGGGACGCGCTCGACGATTCGATCAACCGCTTCACTGGTCGAAAAGCCCATGGCCTGTGCCTCGACGATCTGCCGGAATTCGCCCCGGACCGGCTCAGCCGCTTCGGTCGCAATGACCCGCAGGCAATCGCCAAGCGGCATTCCCGCCTTGACGCCCCGGATGATGACATCGACCGCGTTGGGAAATTCGTCGACGAATTTCCGCAAGCGGCGCTGGCGCAGGAAATTCAGAACCCATGCCGGGAAACCGAATGCTCCGACGGCGGCGCCCGCCAGCGTCACGAGAGGATTGACATTGCAAAGCCAGAGCACGCCCCCGAGCAGGGCCGCCGATACGAGCGACGCAGCGATATATTTGTTGCGGCTCCAGGAGAGCCCGGCCTGCGCGATCCGCGCCTCCAAGGATTGCTTCTTGCGTTTGCCGCGCGCCTCGATGTCCTTGAGGCTGTCTGCGATCTGCTTGCGGCGGCTCGCCGCGTCGGCCTGAGTCCCGGCGGCTCGCTTCGTGCCCGGAGTCCGCAACGCGGCCTGCCGCTTTTCCGCTTTGATATCTCCGGAAAAATAGGGATAGAGCAAAACCTGGACAACGCCCCCGGCCGCGACCATGGCAAGGCCCATGACGATCCACCGATGCAGAGTCATAAAGGAGCCTCCTTTCTTTCTGGCTACTGGAGATTGTCATGGATCTCGGAAGCGTCGAGCGCCCTCGCCAAACGGGCCTCCTCGCCATAGTAACGGGCCCGTTCCCAGAAGCGCGGACGTCCGATTCCGGTCGAACGGTGGCGGCCTTTCAGGCGGCCAGCAGCGTCTTCCCCGGTAATTTCATAGATCATCAGATCCTGCATCGTGATGACATCCCCCTCGAAGCCCAGCACTTCGCTGACATGGGTGATTCGGCGCGAGCCGTCGCGAAGCCGTGCCGCCTGGATGATGACATCGACGGACGACACAATCATTTCGCGGATGGTCCGGGCCGGCAGCGCATAGCCGCCCATGGTAATCATCGACTCGAGCCGGCTTAGCGCCTCGCGCGGCGAATTGGCGTGCAACGTCCCCATGGAACCATCGTGACCGGTGTTCATTGCCTGCAAGAGATCGAAGGCCTCCGGGCCGCGAACCTCGCCAACGATAATCCGCTCGGGCCGCATGCGCAGACAATTCTTGACGAGATCGCGCATCGTGATGGCGCCGCTTCCCTCAAGGTTTGGCGGCCGCGTTTCAAGTCGGACCACATGCGGCTGCTGCAACTGCAATTCGGCGGCATCCTCGCAGGTGATCACCCGCTCGTCCGTATCGATGTAATTGGTGATGCAGTTGAGAAGCGTGGTTTTGCCGGAGCCCGTCCCGCCGGAAATCAGGACATTGCAGCGCACCCGGCCGATGATTTTGAGTATCTCGCCGCCTTCCGGGGAAATGGCGCCGAAGCGGATCAGCTGATCGAGAGTGAGCTTGTCCTTTCTAAATTTTCGAATGGTCAGAACCGGCCCATCGATCGCAAGCGGCGGCGCGATCACATTAACGCGCGAGCCGTCGGCGAGACGCGCGTCGCAAATCGGAGATGCCTCGTCAACCCGGCGTCCGACTTGGCTGACAATGCGTTGACAAATGTTCATCAATTGCGCGTTGTCGCGAAAGCGAACATTCGTCAATTGGATCTTGCCGCCAACCTCGATGAAGGTGCGGGTCGCGCCATTCACCATGATGTCGGCGATGTCGTCGCGTCCCAGCAAAGGTTCGAGAGGCCCGTAGCCAAGAACGTCATTGCAGATATCGTCGATCAAATCGTCCTGTTCGCCGATCGACATGGCGACGTTCTTGATCGTGACGATTTCGTGGACGATGTCGCGGATTTCCTCGCGGGCGTTGTCCGCGTCGAGACGCGACAATTGCGACAGGTCGATCGCCTCGACAAGGGCGCCGAAGATCATGCTTTTGGTGATGTAATAGTCATCGGAACGCTGCGGCTCCGGGGCTGGCGGGGCCTGCGGAATGGCCGCGCCGCTGGCCATCTTTGGCCCCGATGCAAGGCTTGGCCCCGATGCAAGGCTTGGCCCAAGTCTTGGCCCAAGACTTGGCCCAAGACTTGGCCCCGATGCAAGACTTGGCGATGCGGCGGAGTCCTTGTCGCGGGCATCGGAGATTGAACGCTTGCCGAACATAAAAACCTCTTACCGGCAAAGTCCGCGCGCTACCCGCATGGCCGTCTGAGATCCAGGCTTGGCAACCGGTGGCTGGCCGGATCATGACTTGAAGCACGAACTTAAAAAGTCGCGGACTTTTTAAGGACCGAGCCAGGACCTTGCTCAGCGCAGGGCGCCCGGCGCGGCGCGGGACGCGGACTTGCGGTCAAACCGCATCATCAAAGGCTCAAGAAGGTTGCGTTTCGCTTTACGCGGCTCATTCCGGTGCGTTATTTTTCGGGCAAGCTCGCTGACCATGCCGGCGACTTTACCGCCCGCCTCGATTTCGGCGATCATCTGCCCATTGTTGGCCGCCGTGCCGAAAAGCTTGGGCTCGAAAGGAATGATCGCTGCCGGCGCAAGATCAACCGCCTTTGCAAAATCCGCGACGCGGATTTCCGGCCGTTTCGGAATTCCGACAAGGTTCATGATCAGCTTGGGATGACCATCATGGGCGCGCGCCGCGCGCAGCATATCAAGCATGTTTTTGGTGTTGCGCAGATTGGCGAGATCCGGCGCCGCGACGATGACGATTTCATCGGCGTTGAGGAGCGCTCGCCTTGCCCAGGCGGTCCAAATGTGCGGAATATCGAGGATGACGCATGGGGTGGTCGCCCGCAAAATATCGATCAAACTGTCGAAAGCGGTTTCGGAAAAGTCATAGATCCGGTCGAGGCTTGCGGGGGCGGCCAGAATGTTGAGCTTTTCACCGCATTTCGACAACAGCCGGTCGACAAGATTCTGGTCGATCCGGTCCGGCGCGAAAACCGCTTCGGCGATGCCCTGCGCTGGATCCTGATTGAAATCAAGACCCGCCGTGCCGAAGCCCAAATCCAGGTCGGCGATGGCGGTTTGAATATTGAGATCGCGGGCGATCGAGAAGGCGACATTGTGGGCAATCGTGGAGGCGCCGGTTCCGCCCTTGGCCCCTGTCATGGCGACAATCTTGCCGACCGGCGAGGCGCCCGAGCCCGTGAAAAGATGAGAGATGGCACGGATGAAATCGAGAACCTGGAAGGGTGCCACGAGATAGTCGCTGATGCCGCGCGCCATCAGTTCGCGGTAAAGCACGATGTCGTTCGTTCGCCCGGCAACGACCACCTTGGTGCCGGCGTCGCAAAATTCGGCGAGCGCTTCGAGATGGGCGAGGAGGTCGCTCCGGCTGGCGTCTGTATCGAGCACGATGACATGGGGCGTCGCGGCATCGCGATAGGCTTCGACCGCGGCGAGGGCGCCGCCCATCTGCACGTTCACATGAGCCCGCTCCATCCGGCGGTCGGCCGCGGCCGCCTCAAGGATGCGCGCCGTATCCGGCGATTCGCAGAAAGCGTGCAGGGAGATGCGGGGCACCGGGGCGATGTGCGGCTGTTCAGCACCGGCCTGGCCTTTCATCAATTCGCTCCAATGGTGGTAATCGAGGAGTTTTCGAGTTTCCAATTCGTGCCGGGATCCGTGGCCTTGCGCAGGCTTTCGATGCCGCGTACGCGGATCGCGGTGTCGGCCGGTGTTTCCCCTTGCGGCGTGACAAGATCGCGCGGGTCGGCGACCTGCGCGGCGAAGGCGGTCTGATAGGCGCAGCCGAAGTTCCAATAGGGCTTGTTGTTCCAGTCCGCGGCGGCGCCGCTGCCGATCGCAAGATCCCTTGGCCATTGACCGCACTGATCCGCGACGGTGGCCTTGAGACCGAGAAAGCGCAAGCGAACGGGCGCCGAGAAATTTGGGCCGGCCGGATAGGAAGCGACAAGGATAGGCGCGCGCACCCCGGCGCTGTAAAGAGCATTGCGGATGGGCTCCACGGGCGGCGTCGCCCCGGGGAAAGCTGGCGGCATGATGGTGATCGGTCCGTGGCCGAATTTGCGATAGAGGCTCGCGAATTCGCGAAGCTGCGCGGCGGAATGCCGGTCGAACTGACCTGTCACGGGCTCGACAAGAATCTCCAGTTGGTGCGGCCCCTCGCCCAGCACGATCGCGTGGCGGATCTGGTAATCGTCCTGCGGGATCGAAGAGACGACCATGCGTTCCGTCGCGCCGCAACCGGCGAGCGGAAGCAGCAGACACAGGGGCAAAAGTCTTGGCACGGCGGCCGATGTTGGGCAAGCCAATCTCTGGTGGCGGCGCGTGGCGCGAGGCATGATGGACATTTTGGCTGCGCTTTCTTGTTTCTGCCCTGGCCTCAATCCTGAATGAAACCGACCGGCCCTTTGTAATCCTTAATCGCCTGCGGATTGCTCGGCGACGCATAGAGCGCATTGACGCGGCCAAGCAGCCAGGCTTGCGGATCAGTTGCTTCGGTAAAGCCATCGGTCGGCTTTGCGATTTCGTTCGGCTTCACCGGTTTGGCAATGTAGGGCGTCACGATGATCATCAGTTCGGTCTCCTGCCGCTGGTAATCGCGGGAGCGAAACAGCGCTCCAAGAACCGGCAGATCGAGGAGGCCCGGAAGACCATTGATGGCCTGCCGGGTGATCGTCTGCAGCAGTCCCGCCGAGGCGATCGAACCGCCCGACGGGATCTCGACCGTCGTCTCGTTCTTGCGAGTGAGCAATCCGGGGACAACCGTGCCGTAGACCGTTGCTTCGGTTTGTGTATCGATTTCGGTTACTTCCGTCGCAAGATGAAGCAGGATGCGGCCTTCGGACAGAACCACCGGAGTGAAGCGCAAAGTGACGCCATAAGGCTGAAAAATGGCGCCGCCGCCGGTGCAACCGGATGAGGTGCAGGTTGAGGGGCCGGGAATAGGAATTTCGCCGCCGACGGTGAGCTTGGCGTTTTCGCCCGACACGGCCGTCACCATGGGCTCCGCGAGGATCCGCGAAACGCCATAGCGCTCGAACGCTTGCAACGTCGCGCTCAAAGTGTTGCTCGGATTGGTCGCGGTGAGCGCGGTTGCCGTGCCATTTTGCGCCGCCGTGGCGAGAGCATTCACGCTATTGACTGGCGCCGCCGCGATCACTCCGTTGATCGGGAATGGATTGAATTGCGTGAACGTGCCCCAATTGGCGGTCAGCGAGCTGGTGGTGATCCCGAGCTGTTTGGCGATGTTGCGATCGATTTCGGCGACAGTGACCTTCAGCATCACCTGATCGCGGCCGCGGATGGTGAGCGTATTGACGACGAGCCCGCCCCCGCTTGTTCCATCGCCCACGGTTCCCCCGCCAAAAATCCGCTGCACGAACCCTTTGGCGATGTCGCCGGCGCGTTGCGCCTCCTCGGCGGAATCGACGGTTCCGGTCAGGATGATCGTATCGTTGATGGTCCGCGCGGTGATCGCCGCCGAAGGCATCGCGGCGCGGAGAATCTGTTGAAGCTCGCCGATATCGCGGCCAATGCTCAACTCAAACGCCGCGATCGGGCGGCCTTGCTGATCCAAAGCATAGACGCTGGTCTGGCCCGCATCCATGCCGATAATATAGAGCTTGCGCGGCGATCGCACCACGGCGTTCGCGATCCTTGGATTGGCAACGAAGATTTCCGCCGCGTCCCGCGGCAGATCGACAATCCGGGACTTGCCGATGCCCATCGAGATCCGCTGCGGCGGGACGCCACCGCCTGGCCAGCGTTCCCCGCTTTCTTGCGCGAGGACCCCGCCAAGGCTCGCCGCAGCCAAGAGGCTTGCCATGGCTGCCGCGGCCAGAAACTGGATCAAGCGTCTCATCCGCGGCTTTCCACAATCATAGCTTCCCTTATCGATCGATCGCGCGGATGGATTCTTGCTCGCGCGACGCCACATGCTCGTCAGGTCCGCTCTCGTAATGCTCCACACGCCCTGTCTCATTTGCCACACCGTTGCGGATCACCGTCAGTTCCCTGCTGGTGGTTTGGCGTTGCTCGTCGGCGGCATTCGAATCGGCCATGCCGCGCAGGGCCAATGAAAGCTGGCCGATGCGCTGCGCCAGAATGATGGTCTCGGCCTGGGATGGAATGAGTTCCAAGGTTGCGGTTGCTCCTGTGATGACACGCTCCCCATTCTTCTCCTGAAAATTCTGTCCAATCGCGAGGACGCGAATGTTGGTCAGAATGGTCTGGCTGACGAAGGCGTTGCCGACGCCCCTGCGGGCGGCGTCCTCGTCATGAAAAGTGTGGATCACGTCGACGCGATCGTTAGGGAGAATAAACCCGCCAGCCGTGCTTGAACCTTGCGCGTCGATGTTGATGGCCACCGCGCGTTTGCCCGCTCGCAGCCGCGCGGCGAGAAAGCCGCAGTGAGCATCCTTGACCAGACGATCCCGCCGCATCGGGTCGCCCGGCGCAAAATTGGCGCAAGCAAAAGACCCTTTCAGTTCGGCGGCACCGCCAGGCGAGGCGCTTCTGCGGATAAAGCCGTCCGGAATATGATCCTTTGGCCAAGGCTCCCAGCGCAGGCCGCTTTCATCGACGACGTCGCCGGAACTCAGCTCCTTGGCCGCGACCAGCACGTCGTCGGTCAAAATCTGGGGCGGTGGCGCCGGCGCTTTCTCCGGCGGTTTCGCACCGCTGGCGAGGAAAGCGGCACCGAGCCCGGCCGCGAGGGCAATGCCAAGAACCGCGATGCGCGCTGGTTTCATGGGAGTGGTTCACCTGTGCAATCCGCGCCGCGTCATATCCCGCGCGACGCCACCTCGATCTTGAGCGTGAGAGGGCTCGAATCGTTCAAGACCGTCAGGCGAAGTTCAGCATGGGAACACAAATCCCTGGTAAAAAAATTATTGCAATTTGTTTTATTACGATGAAGCGTATTTATACTTTATGTATATTTCATTCTTACAGGATATTTTTAAATCATAAAAATGTTAGAGTTATATTTGAATCAAATTTGGTGTTCCATCGTCGGCGGCAGTCGCGTCCGTGGCCGACCCGAGAAAAGTAAGGACTATGCCTTAAGGGGATCAGATCATGGCAAAAAATACGGACCTTTTTTGCGCTTTCAAAGCAGCTTCCTAGCTGGGCGAATTGCTGCGAGATAAAATTCGAAATTCCCGGACTGGGGGTGGCCAGTGGATAGTGAAGCAAAATGACCCGGATAGAAAAGTCGATGCAAGGCACAAATGAAGCTGAGGGTCAGAATGGAAATGCCAGCAAGGCGTTTCCCCCTGAGAGCTCTGCCGGAGAAGGGGGACATAAGACAGGCTGGTATCGCATCTTGCGTCATCTCTTCCCTCACAAAGTACGGCGACTTCTCGTCGAACATGACGCACTGGAAGAAATGCATGACGCACTGGAAGAAATGCGTTCCGAGGTGCAGTGGCTTCGCGATCGCCTGGAACGCTCTCTCCTGTTACAGGGGCGGCTGGCTGCCCAGTCTATCACAAAAGGCCGCCCGCTTCCCACTCTTGCCGACGCCGAATTTCGGGTCTTTTCGCAATGGGGCGAGGATGGAATTATTGAATGGCTAACGACGCAAATCACTGTCCCGAACAATCGTTTCATCGAATTCGGAGTCGAAAATTTCACCGAGGCCAATTGCCGTTACCTTATGCAAAACCGGAATTGGAAGGGCCTCATTTTTGATGGAAACGAAGACTATATGACGGGTTTGCGCAAAGATCGCTTGTTTTGGATGTACGATCTGACCGCGAAAGCGGCATTCATCACCGCCGAGAATATCAACGACCTGATTTCGGAGGCGGGCTTTGCCGGGCCACTCGGTATCCTGTCCATCGACATAGACGGCAATGATTATTGGATCTGGAGGGCGATTACCGTGGTCGACCCCGCGATTGTCATCTGTGAATTCAATCCCTTTCTCGGCGATCAGCACGCGGTGACTGTGCCCTACGAGCCGCAGTTTAATAGGTTTAAGCACCACTACAGCGGGCTTTATTTTGGTGCCTCCATAGCCGCCCTAAAACATTTGGCCGAACAAAAGGGCTACACATTCGTCGGAACAAACTCCAGCGGCATAAATGCCTTTTTCGTCAGGCGCGACCTCGCAGGCCCTGTCCTATCCCAACTCCAGGAAGTGCGTGCATTTTGTTCACGCGTTCGCGGGAGTCGCGACGAAAATGGGGAATTGTCTTTTGTCGGAGGCCAGGCGCGACTCGATCTCATTCGGGACTGTCCATTCGTTGAAGTAAAAACCGGTGCAACCCTTCTCCTAGACGAAATGAGCGAACCTTACTCTTCGAGTTGGAAGCAGGACATAGATTAAATCATCTGTTCGCATTTCAGTGCAATTTGGTACCTACACGTGATATCTCCCGCAACCAGCCTTCTACCTTGCCGTTGCGCGTCAAGATTTTGAGATCGCCTTACGGCCCAGTCTGATTAAATGAGAATAAGCCTCCGTCCGCCAAAGCTGCTTGCGCTGGCGGGCGTTCACTGCTAGAACAAAAAAAGAACACATAAAATGGAAATATCGGGGATAACCGTAGCGGTGGCATCATGAATCGTGCCCCGGCGGCACGTCCGTGCAACATACAAGCCCTTTTCTGCGGCCCGTATCCGCCATTTGCATCACAAGGAGAAAATTATGGCTGGGAGCGTCAACAAGGTTATTCTCGTCGGCAATCTCGGCCGTGATCCCGAAGTGCGGCGCACCGCGGCGGGCGATCCCGTTGTGAGCTTCTCGGTGGCGACGTCCGATAGCTGGCGCGACAAAGCGACCGGCGAGCGCAAGGAGCGGACCGAATGGCACAATATCGTGATCTTCAATGAGAATCTCGGCAAGATCGCCGAGCAA
>DATJLX010000082.1:0-5410 GCA_035509135.1 Methylocella sp. | reverse complement strand
TCGAGGCGCGCGAGCTCAAGCAGAGGATGCCAGGATTTTGGCGTGATCCGGAAGACGAGCCGCCCCGCAACGGAATCGGGAAGAGCGGCCGGCCTCTCCGGGCCGGCTGCATCGGGCCCGTTCGGCTGTTGCGTCAAAGCGGCCCGGCGGGAAGCTTCTGTTGTGGCGCGTTGAGGACACCCGCGGCTTGCTGCTCTTGCGCTTTCTTCATCTTCTCCGCGACCGTGCAGGCCTGACTGGCGACCTTTCTGGATTTGCCGCTGCTCGCTGTGATATTCTGGAATGCTTCGTCAGGCACCCCGCACCACTCCTTGTTCTTTGTCAGATAGGCAAGCAGTTCTCGCTCGGCGGCGACCAGCGCCCGCAGCTTGGGGCACGCGGCCACGGGATCGAGCTGTTTCTTGCCACCCTCGGCCAGTTGATTGAGTTGATCGATAATTCCCTGGCGCTTCTTGGTGAGCACGCCGATGTCCTGGTTGCAATCGGCGGCATGAGCCGGGCCGCAGATCACGAATGGGGCCGTGGCCATGATGGCGAGCACGGCTTTACGGAGGGAGCCAATGCGCCTATGTGGCATCATGTTGCGAGCCTTTCAGTGACATTTCGAGGTCTAGATCGTGCTGGATTATACCAAATGTTCGTGTCTTGGATCTTGTATTTGAAGCCGCTTTCAAGTCTTGCCGGCTTATGTCTTCATGGCGGCGGCTTGCGGGACGACGCGCCAATTCACGGCCGGTGGATTATGCGAGTTCATAGCAATATCCGCCTCGCGCCTGCAAGCGTCACCGGGTATCGCCCGATGCGGTGGCCTTTTGACCCTCACGAGCGGCCGCATGTCCCGCTATGATTTCACCGCCCAGCGCCTCTACGTCAACGCTCCTCTCAAGGAGGCGGCGCAAATCGATCTCAATCTGGTGCAGACAAATTATGTCCGCAATGTGTTGCGCCTGTCCGATGGCGCCGCGATCCTGCTGTTCAATGGCCGCGACGGCGAATGGCAATCGGCGGTCGCGGTGTCTCACCGCAAACATGTGACGCTTACTGTTCATAAGATGACCCGGCCGCAGGAGCCGCGCTCCGATCTCTCTTATCTGTTCGCCCCGCTCAAACATGCGCGCCTGGATTATATGGTCGAAAAAGCAGTGGAAATGGGAGCTTCGCTGCTTCGGCCGGTGCTGACCAGAAGGACGCAGACAAGCCGAATCAACAGCGACCGGATGCGCGCGCACGCGATCGAAGCGGCCGAACAATGCGGTATTCTGACCATCCCGGACATTGCTCCCGCCGTTGGCCTCACAGGGCTTCTCGACACATGGGACAATGATCGCCTCCTTATTTTCTGCGACGAGGATGCGCCAAGCTGCGATCCCTTGGCAGCGCTGCGCCAGCGCACGGACGTTACGGTGCCAGGCCCCCTTGCTATTCTAGTTGGCCCGGAAGGTGGTTTCGAGGCCAGCGAACGCGAGGCGCTGCTTGGCATGCCCTGTGTGCTGCGCCTGCCGCTTGGTCCACGCATATTGCGCGCCGACACGGCCGCCGTCGCCGCTCTGGCCTTGGTTCAATCGACATTGGGAGATTGGCGCGGATAAATATTAACGCATCATTATCTCGCCTCATTATAGGGTCAAAAAAATTGCACACGAATGTTGAAGGAATCGTTTGGGCTTCAAATGAATTTGCGCGAAATCATCGTTTCAATTGGGTGCTGCGCCGCCGCTGTTTGCCTTGGCTTTGGCAAACCCGCGAGGGCTGGTGATCTTCAATCCGGCAACGAAACAATGACAAGTGGGAACGCACGATGCGCGGCGCTTCAGCCGGGCACCACCGCCAGGGATTCCGCCGGCTGTGACCGGGTCGATGGTCATGTCCGCGTCGATCTCAGTAACCGCTTGCCGAATCCTTCCGGCTATGGCCATGACGGCGCTTCGCCTGTCGCTGTTCGTCTCGACGAGAGCACGCCGTCGCGCACCCATCTTCGGCTGCCCACGGACGATGGAGGTTTCGATCCTTTCCCCCGCTGAGCAAGCTTAGCCAGCGGGATCCGAGTTTTAAGGTTGCTTGCCGTCACCAGCGCCGCCATATCTTTTCAGGGATGCGAACGGATCTCTTTCGCCAACACCACAGCCGTTGAGGGGGAGCGGGCGGGCGTTTCCATTGGCAAGCCACAGATCCCGCACCTTGCCGCCGATGCCTTCTGAACTCCGCCAGCAGACCTGCGCGGTGCCCGCGGCCGAATCAAAAAACACCGTGATTTGATTGCCGCCGCAATCATCCGCGTCGGTGCAAGACCAGGCGGCGAAAAGACCCTTGCCATTGCTCGCGACCGGCGCTTCGGGGCCAAGCTTTTGTTTTTGTGAGAAGGTGAGGAAGTATTCGCCCATGGCGGCATGCATGGCGGCCTGAACCCCAGCTTGATTCCAAAGAGATTTGTCATCGACGATTTTGGCGGATGGATCTTCCTTGCTCCATTGCCCGACCACGGAGAGATCTTCGCCCATCGCCATCCCGCCGCAAAGCCCGCCAAGAATTGCGGCCGGCAACAAACTCCTGACGAGCACCCTCATCGTGTTTCCTCCTTGAGATTTTGGGATCGGGCTTCAAGGCATCAGTATACGCATTCCTCGAAGGCCGGTTCGATACGTCCCGCCCACTGCGTCTTGAAAATGTTGATCAGCCGCTCGGCTTCGCTCGCTTCCGCGAGGACCCCATCAAGAGGATCGAGATAGATGGTTTCGTCAAAACCGCGCGCGTCGCGCCGGTTGCGCTTTGCTAGTCCCGCGCGAGCAATACACAGCACTTCGCCCGCGATCTCGCCGACGGAGCGTCCCTCAATCGTCGCGGCGAGGCCGTGTCGCGGGACGTCGGCCCGCAATTTTTCTCGGGCTTCCGAGCCCCACTTCTTCACAATGTCCCAAGCCGCGTCGAGCGAGGCACTCTCGTAAAGGAGCCCGGTGAAAAGGGCCGGAAGCGCTGGAAGGAATGGCCGGGGACCCGCATCGGCACCCCGCATTTCGAGGTAGCGTTTGAGCCGGACCTCCGGAAAGATGGTGGAGAGATGATTGGCCCAATCGGCGAGCGTCGCCTGCTCTCCTGGAAGCTGCGCCAGCCTGCCTTTCAAAAGATCGCGGAAATCGGCTCCCGCCACGTCGTGATAAATGTCGCCTCGCTTGACGAAATACATCGGGACCGAAAGCGCGTAATCGACGTAGCGCTCGAAAGACATTCCCCCCTCGAAAGCAAAGGGCAGCATGCCGGTGCGAGCCGCGTCGGTATGGCGCCAAATCTCCGAACGCTTGGAGAGAAAGCCGTTGAGCTTGCCTTCCGTGAATGGCGAATTGGCGAAAAGCGCCGTCGCCACCGGCTGCAAGGCCAGCGATACACGAAGCTTCTTCACCATATCGGCTTCGCTTGAAAAATCGAAATTGGCTTGCACCGTGCAAGTGCGAAACATCATGTCGAGTCCCTGCGTGCCGACTTTCGGCATATATTTCGCCATGATCGCATAGCGATGCTTGGGCATCATCGGGATTTCATCGCGCCGCCATTCGGGAGACATGCCAAGCGACAGAAAACCGATCCCAAGCGGTTCGGCGACGGCTTTGAGGGCCGAAAAATGTCCGCCGAGCTCGGCATCGGTTTGATGGATCGTCTCAAGCGGCGCGCCGGAGAGTTCAAACTGGCCGCCGGGTTCAAGCGAAATCCCCGCCCCGCTCGCGGCATCGTAAAGGCCGATGATATGCGGCCCATCGGTCACCGGCGCCCAGCCAAGCCCCTTGCGCATTCCCTCCAAAAGGGCGCGGATTCCACCCTGGCCCCTCGCCTTCAGGCCTTCATAAGGCACGGGCAAATGGCCGCGCCGGTAAAAAGGGATTTTCTCGTGCTCCGTGCCGATCAAGAATTGTGCCGGAGATTTCACACCCGATTCGAGCCAATCAACAAGCTCATCGCGCGATGTGATGGGGGTGTTATCCGTAACATCGCGCGCCATTGCCGCACTTTCACATTCACTTGACCGGCATCCTCCCGCGGCTTGCCGCAGCAGGGGGTGCCTGTCATCTCTTTCATCAATTCGCGGCCGGCTTTGACCAGCCCTCACAAGCCGCTACATAGGCGCGTGGAGGCTTAGGCGCAATCGAGGGCGGGACAAAGGCAAGGGCGCTACTCCCGGGTCGCCAGAGATGCCGGAACCGGGGAGCCAAGGGTTTAATGGCGCTTCCCGCTCATAATATCGCTGATTTCGGCCTGAATCCCGCCTTGCGGCTGTCCCGGGGGTGACGGCTGGGTCCCCGGCTGCAGCATTTTGGTCAGCGCCTCGAGGCTCGCCTGGATCGAGGCGGGGTCAAACCCTGGCACTTGCGGACCGCCAGTTGGGGCGGCGGAGCCCGCCGCCGGACCGGCGCCGGATCGGCTGGCGAGATTGCCCAAGATCGACCCCAAAATGCCGCCGAGGCCACCGGCTGGCACCTGCCCAGGCCCTGCGGGACTCCGGCCGCCAGACAGGATCTGTCCAAGGATCGAGCCGAGCCCGCCCGGCCCCGAGGCCTGTCCTGGGGCGGGAGCCGTCTGTTGCTGCGACGTGGAGGGCGCCGTGCCGCCGCCGAGAATTTGGCCCAGAATCGGGCCAAGGCCGCCGCTCTGCCCTGCCGCATTGGCGAGTTGCCCGAGGATCCCGCCAAATCCCTGGCTTTCCATGGATTTCTTAAGACCGCCAAAAATCATCGAAGCAATCACGGGAAGCATTTGGGTCAACAGATCGGAGTTGATTCCCGTCGCGCTTGCAGCCCGCAAGGCAATCTCCTCGCGCGCCGCGTGAGAGCCGAGGACTTGGCTCAGAAGATCGGCACCTTTCACCGCCGTGGCGGTGTCTTGCGCGGCTGCCGGATCCGTGAAGGCCGCAACATGCTGGTCTTCTCCCAGGGCGCCGAAGAAGGACCCAAACCCGAGTGGTTTCGATGCCTGTTGTAAGAGCCCTTGCGACAATTCCGGGACAATGGCCTTGACCGCCGCCTCCGCCTCCCCGGCCGTGATGTTGAATTGAGCCGCCAAATTATCGATTGCTTGGCCGCCTTGGGCATTCCGCAAAATCTCGTAAAGATTGTCCATGGCAATCCTCCCCACTTGGCTCGCGTCTGGCCAGCCGGCGATCCGGCGAGCCGCAGGCCAATGCTACAAGACCTTGAGGCGTTTTGCGAGCCGCGACCTTGCCGCCCAATTGCGCGGCCATCGCTTGCTGGCCGCAACAGATGCTGCTGCGCGCGAGACGTGATGGCTAATACCCCGTCCTTGAAATTCTGACTCGTTGAGGGTTTTCAAACCGGCGGCGGCATGATTCACCATGGCGAACGATGGAGATTCGCTATGTCTGTCCCGGTTGCCCTTCGGATTGATTTTACAGGACGTCAGCTGCGTG
>DATJLX010000081.1:0-2939 GCA_035509135.1 Methylocella sp. | reverse complement strand
AAGGCCCGCCGCAGTTTTTGCACGAGCTGTTCGGCGTGAAAATCATTGCGGATCATGGCAAAAAACCTTCGTCCAAATGAATCAAAATCAGTTTCGTCGTGGCCCCGCGGGTGATGTGTGACCCATCAGCTTTGTCCGGTTTCGAGGCCCGAGGAGAAGTTACCTTCATCATTCCGCCGCGAACTCAGCTGCCGACGCGCCGCGATGCGCCTTGGAAAACTTTCGCGCCCTACGCTTCTTCCACCAAATGTACACGCCAGTGACGGAGAGCGCCGTGATGACAAGGCCCATGATGCAAACGAATATCTGCATCGGCAGGCCGAAGACGGCAGCCATGTGGAGCCAATAAAGCCAGAGGGTGACCACATCGCCGGTCTTCTCAGATGGGCTTCCCGGCCATGAGAATTGAAGCATGGCTCCCGTGTCGGCATCGAAAATCACCGTTGTCCGGTAGGATTTTTTTCCCTCTTGGGAGCCTTGCGCAGTGATGAAGTAGACGCCGCGGTCGCGGTTGAAAATGAGATATTTTTCCTTCCCGATGACAAACCCATGCTGGCGCGCTTGCTCTTCAAGCAAGGCATGGCCCACGGCATAGGCTTCTCGCCAGCCAAGACGCGGATGATCGAGCGGTTCCGCCCGCGTAGGCAGGCCGGCCGCCGGGTCCGAGAACTCAAACAATGCCCGCATCGCCGGCGTATAGACTTGGTTGAAATTGAAGCCGACGCTCGACCAGGCAAGGATAAAGAGCATCGCCCAGGTCCAAAGACCCAAAGCCCGGTGAATGTCGAAATTGATGCGATAGGCGCCGGCGTTGAATTTGATCAGCCAGGCGGGCTTCCAGCGGCTCCACCACGATTTCGTCCCGGGCGAGGCGTCGCCGTTCGCGCGCCACCGCAGCGGAAGGGTCAAATAGAAGCCGATAAAGCAATCGATCGTCCAAACGAGCGCGGTAATGCCGAGAAGAGTGGCGCCCAACTCGCCCGTGCTCCAGGGCAGCGCGAGGGCAAAATGCAGACGGTAGAGGAAGGAGATGATGTCCTTGCGGGCGAGCGAAGGGTCGCTCCAGATCCTGCGCTCGCCAAGCTTCTCGCCCCTATAGGGATCGAGGAAAATTTCAAACTCCGTCTCCATGACCTTGTCCATGTTTGGCACGATTAAAAACCGCGCCGCGCGCCCCGGTTCGATATCCAGGGGGACGGTGTCGAGCCGCGCACTGGGATAGAGCGCCGCCGCTTTCTCGCGCAGCGCGAACCCATCGAGCAATGGCGCGTCGCGCTTCGCGACGGTCAAAAGCTCGGGGTTGAGCCAAACGTCCAGCTCCTCGCGGAAAGCGAGCACGCTGCCGGTCAGGCCAACGATGATCAGAAAAAGAGCCATCGCGAGCCCTGCCCAGCGGTGCAGCCAAACCCAAAATGCGCGTGTCAAGTCGATGCTCCCTGTTGCTTGGCTCTGAGATAACGACTCACATGTCGCTTTTACGCCGCTTGCGGTTTTCGCTCGTCGCCTGCCTCATCCGGCGAAATGAATCAATTCTGTTTCGTCATGCCGCCGCGGCGTGATGTCTGGCGCATCTGGTTTGTCCGGTTTCGGAGCCCAACCGGACAAAACTGTTTCACGTGAAACATTTTGGTGCGATTGACCGCCGGAAATCCGGCAGTTGCACAGACATGCGTCCGCACGCGAGAGGCGTAAGATTGCCGCGAAAACTTGTGCGATGTGCGGTTCCCGGCGGCGCGGGCGGGATTTGGCACCATCATTCCGCCACAACCTCCGCCGCCGCCACGCCGCGATGCGCCTTGGAGAATTGCCGCGCCCGGCGCTTCTTCCACCAGATGTAGATCCCCGTCACCGAGAGCATGGTGATGACGAGGCCGAGCGCGCAAACGAAGATGCGGTAAGGCAGGCCGAAGACGTCGCCCATGTGCAGGCCATAGAGCCAAGCGGAGATGGTGTTGCCGCTGTGCTCGCCTACCGGCAACTCCAGCGAGATCAACGCGCCCGTATCCGCGTCGAAATTGATGTAGGTCAGGCCAAGCTTGTCCCTTATGTCGCGGCTGCTTTTCACGAAGTAAGAATAGACCCCGTTCATACGATAGAACATGATCGGGCGCTCGACGGAAAAACCATGCTTCGCCGCCTGCTCCGCCATGAGCCGCTCACCGGTCGAAAGCGCCGTCCGAAAGTCCAGGCGCGGGGGATGCGGGCTCATCACGGTGTCATGTGCCGCGGGCGGCGTGTATTGCTGGTAGTCAAATACGGCGCCGGTCACCCAATCATAGACCGGACGCAAATTGAGCATCACGCTTGACCAGGCGAAAATGAAGAGGATCACCCAGAACCAAAGTCCTCCGGCACGATGGAGATCGAAGTTGAGCCGGTACGCCCCGGCCTTCCTTTTGACGAGCCAGGCGGGCTTCCAACGGCGCCAGAAAGCGCCGCTCGAAACCGGCAGAGTGAGATAGAACCCGATGAAACAGTCGAGGGTCCAGACCAGCGCGACAATGCCGAGAACCCATGCGCCCCACCCGCCGAGCGCAAGCGAGAGGTGCAGATCCCAAATGAAAGGCATGAGATTGATGAGGCCTTGCGAGAGGTCGCCGGGCCGGCGCCGGCCGAGTTCTTCCCCGGTCCAAGGGTCGACGAACATCTGGACAAAATCGAGCTTATAGGGCTTGCCCGTCGCCGGATCCTCGCGCGGTTCAAACACTACCAGAGCCTGATCGGGTTCCTCGAGGGCGACGGTGATCACCTGGCCTTGCGGGACCAAGGCCTCGGCGCGCTCGGCGAGCGTGGCAAAATCGAGCGGCGGCACGCTGGGTCTTGGCGCCGCATAAATCCGCGGGCAGATCAGACGCTCCAAATCGGTCTTGAAGGCAAGGAGGCTGCCGGTCAGGCCGACGACGATCAAAAAGACCGTCATCAGCAGGCCCGCCCAGCGG
>DATJLX010000080.1:0-10345 GCA_035509135.1 Methylocella sp. | reverse complement strand
CCAGGTTTCCGGAACTGGATGGCTCAGCGCTCACCAGGGAGTTCATAAAAGGCCTCGCTTTGAGCCACCATGATGCCGCATGCGAAAGAATTGCGCAACCTGGCCGCAAAGGAAGGATGCCGCGCTAAGCCCTGCAAATTTGATCACATGTGCAGGCTCGACGGCAGCCAAGTTTCGTGTTAGTTTATATAATAAACTTTGTCTTAAACGCCATGAGCCATTCGGTGGTAGAGAGCATCAATTGCTCAGCTTGTCGCATTTCTTTATATTAAAACTGTCCGCTTTAACTCTGTAATCACATAGCAATTTCGATATAGCTCGTTGAAGAAGATTTCATCTCATCCTTCTGTCTTCTGCTCATCGAGTACCATTGGATCAAATCTGATTGCTTTACTTATAACTGCCGCAAAGCCGTCCTGGCACGATCGCCTGGCATTTGGCGTGAGAGGCAAGACATGCAAGACATGCAAGATTTAAGAGCCTGGGCGGCCAGCTCGGCGATGACTTTATCCTTGATGGCTTCGCCCCTGGCGGGGTTGAGCGTCCCAACGGCTTCTCCCGGCGTGGCGGCCGAGACCGGCGGCAGAACACGGGTTGCCTCTTACGCCCCGCTCGGTGGGCCGACAAACGTGCCCTATGGCTGGATGGATTTCTGCCGCCGTTATGTTGGAGAATGCGACGGCGCTCCCCTCGCCCCGCTCGATATCGATCTGACGGCGACGGCGTTAAAGGAAATCGAACGCGTTGACCAATGGGTCAATGCCCATATCAAACCTGTGACGGACATGGAGCATTGGGGTGTCATCGACCAATGGGACTATCCCGCCGATGGCAAGGGCGACTGCGAGGACTTTGCGCTGCTCAAGCGCAAGATCCTCATCGGCGAAGGCTTTCCACGTCAAGCGCTCCTGATGACCGTCGTCAAGGACGCCCACAATGAGGGCCACGCTGTGCTGACTGTCAAAACCAACGCCGGCGAGTTCATCCTCGATAATTTGAGTGACGAGGTCAAATCCTGGAACCGGACTGGCTATCGTTTCGTCAAACGCCAGTCGCAAACCGACCAGAACGAATGGGTGCAAATCGGCGATCCGACAGCGGCGCCTGACTATGTTTCACGCTAAAATTTGCCGTGCGCGTTCGCATGATGCCGGCCGCAAGGACAAGCCCAGTTGAAACGGAGAGCGTCATCAAAGAGTGATCCCGCTCTAAGTGCCGGTTCTGGCTATCTCCTCATCGGCCTCGTCACAATCTGTTTCCTCCGGGTCACTCGGCTCGGTCCGGACGGCTTTGGGCGGCTTGGCGGGCAGAGGGAAGCTTGGACACATGGGCGTAGGAATCTCGACCTCGACTTCGAGGGTTGAGACGACTTCGCCGCGTTCCATCTTGACCGTGATGCCTTCCTGCTCGACTGGGAAGTGCTTGGTGATCACCGCCATGATTTCTTCCTGAAGGATGGCGATCAGATCGGATTTGCCGGAAATGGCGCGTTCATGCGCGAGGAGAAGCTGGAGCCGCTCCCTGGCGACCGGCGCGGTGGTGCTCGGCTTTCTGAAGAAATTGATGAGTTTCATGCCGCCCTCCGTCCGAACAGCTTGCCAAACAGGCCCTTCCTGTCGCTCGGAATAGTCACATCCAGAGCTTCCCCATTCAGCCGCTTCGCCGCGTCAAAGTAGGCGCGCGCCGGTGCGCTCGCCGGGTTGTTGAGCGTGATGGGCGAACCAAGATTTGAGGCGCGCAGCACCTCGCTGCTCTCTGGAATGATCCCGAGGAGCGGGATGGAGAGGATCTCAAGCACGTCCCCGACGTTCAGCATTTCGCCGCGGCCAGCGCGCACGGCATCGAAACGGGTGAGCAAAAGATGCTTTTCGACGCGCTCACCCTTTTCCGCCCTTACCGTCTTGGAATCAAGAAGACCAATGATACGATCGGAATCGCGCACCGAGGAGACTTCCGGGTTGGTCACGACAATTGCAATATCGGCATGCCGCATGGCCAGCGTGGCGCCCCGCTCGATCCCGGCTGGGCTATCACAGATCACCCAATCGAATTTCTCCTTCAATTCGGCGATGATGCTTGCCACGCCGTCGTCCGACAAAGCATCCTTGTCGCGCGTCTGCGAGGCGGGAAGCAGCGAAAGCGTCGGCACCCGCTTGTCGCGGATGAGGGCTTGCGCAAGCTTGGCGTCGCCTTGAACAACGTTGATCAGATCATAGACGACCCGGCGCTCGGCGCCCATGACCAGATCGAGATTGCGGAGCCCGACGTCGAAATCGATGAGCACGACATTTTTGCCGGCCGTCGCCAGAGCGGCGCCCAAAGCCGCGGTGGACGTCGTCTTGCCGACGCCCCCTTTACCCGATGTTACGACCAGAACCTTGGCCATGTTGCTGTCTCCCATTGTGATTCAGTCCTGAGCCATCACCATCGAATCGCCTTCGAGCCAAACCTGAATGGGCTGGCCTCGCAGATGCGCGGGCATATCCTCGGCCACCATGTAAAGGCCGTCGATTGAAAGAAGCTCGGCTTCGAGCTTGCGGCAAAAAATCCGGGCACGGGCATCGCGTGAACCGGCAATCGCCCTTCCCCGCAGGGTTCCATAAATGTGGATCGAGCCGCCAGCGATCACCTCGGCGCCCGAGGCGACGGAGCCGACGACAATGACATCGCCTTCCGGATGCACGATGCATTGGCCGGAGCGGACGGGATTATCCAGCAAGAGAGAATTCGGATGCTGAGGCGGCGGGGCGACAACGGGCGCGGAA
Organism: Methylocella sp.; assembly: GCA_035509135.1. Lineage (GTDB taxonomy): Bacteria > Pseudomonadota > Alphaproteobacteria > Rhizobiales > Beijerinckiaceae > Methylocapsa. The sequence goes on along the minus strand of DATJLX010000080.1, from coordinate 7,580 downwards.
TCCGCGGCTGAGGAGGGAGCGGCGGCCGCTTCCGGAGCCGAATGGGAAGCAGGGTCGGATGGGGGATTCGAAGAAGAAGCGGGCGTACACGCCTCCGTGGTGGCGGAAGGAAGCTCATCCGGCATGACACTGGCCTGCCGGCCGCTTAGAAGCAATGGCGGCATCGCGAAGTCGAGCCAGGATGGTTCGGCCCCTTCAATGCCCATGACCTTGATGTTGCGCTCGGCGAGATTTTGGAGCAGGTCCGCGACGCCCTGCTTTCCAGGCTGCAGCACCGCGAGGTCGAGAACGACCGGCCGTCCGAAGAAAAACCCCGGCGAACGGGCTAGCCACGCGTCAAGCTCGTCAAGCCAGTTCGCTAAGGGCGGCTCCGGCGCCAGCACCATGGCGTGGTAGCTGCGGCCATGAAATCTTATGGAATGACGGGGACTGGCAACTGTGGTCACGTGGACGCCTCGTAAATCGCGTTTGACGATTTACGCAACCTATGGTTAACACCTGGTTAAGGTTACGGCCGCCGACTCCGTTTTGTCATGGTCATTGAAAATGTCCTATGCCTTTGCCGGCCAGTTGGATACCCGGACGCGGCCAAGGGCGATCTCTGTCAAGATTAATGCATGGAACCATGAATGGAGAGCATGAGCGATTCATCTTGAAGCGCTCATGGTTTTGATCGCGCCCAAAGCGCGATGCCAAGCGCGTCACGTGGCGCGCGGCCGCCGCAGATCGAGCGTTAACGGAAAATCCGCCGACCGCTCCTCGGGCGGCATCTCGAAAGCGCCCGGCGTATGGCCGTGGTCCTGGAAGCGCGCCAGGCGGCGGGCCTCCGCCTCGAAGCTATTGACCGGGAAGGTCTCATAGTGGCGCCCGCCCGGATGCGCGACATGATAGACGCAGCCGCCCAAGGCGCGGCCGTTCCAGCCATCGACAATATCGAGGGTCAGGGGCGCATGAACGGGAATCGTCGGATGCAGGCCATTGGCGGGCTGCCAAGCCTTGAAGCGTACCCCGGCGACGGCCTCCCCCGAAGTCCCGGTCGCGGTCAAGGGGATACGCCGCCCGTTGCAGGCGACGACGTGGCGGCCCTGCACCAGCCCGTTCACCTTGATCTGCAATCGTTCTACCGAGGAGTCCACATAGCGCACGGTTCCCCCCGCGGCGCCCTGCTCGCCCATCACATGCCACGGCTCAAGCGCCTGCCGCACTTCGAGCTTGACACCGCCATGCTCGACGGCGCCACAGAAGGGAAAGCGGAATTCAAACTGGGCTTGGAACCAGGCCGGATCACATGGATAACCCGCTTGCCCGAGGTCGGCGAGAACACTCAGAAAATCCTCCCAGATGAAATGCGGCAGCATGAAGCGATCATGCAGGGCCGTGCCCCACCGCACCAGACCGCCTTGTTGAGGTTCTTGCCAGAACCAAGCGACGAGCGCCCGCAGCAACAATTGCTGCGCGAGACTCATCCGCGCGTCCGGAGGCATTTCGAAGGCCCGGAACTCGACAAGACCAAGCCGCCCCGTGGGACCATCCGGAGAGTAAAGCTTGTCGATGCAGATTTCGGCGCGATGCGTATTGCCGGTCACATCGACCAAAAGATTGCGGTACAGGCGGTCGACAAGCCATAGGGGCGCCGGTTCGCCAGCGCGGGGCGTGCTCGCAAGCGCGATCTCGAGTTCATAAAGTTGATCGTGCCTGGCTTCATCGACGCGTGGCGCCTGGCTTGTCGGCCCGATGAAAAGCCCCGAGAATAGATAGGAGAGCGACGGATGGCGCTGCCAATACAGCACCAGGCTCTTGAGCAAGTCGGGCCGCCGCAGCACCGGGGAATCGGCGGGCGACGGCCCGCCCAGCACGACATGATTGCCGCCGCCGGTGCCCGTATGACGCCCGTCGGTCATGAATTTGTCGGCGCCAAGCCGGCACTGGCGTGCGTCCTCATAAAGGCCCCGTGTTGTTTCGACGAGCGCTCGCCAGCTGCCCGAAGGATGCACATTGACCTCGATGACGCCTGGGTCCGGCGTCACCTTGATCATGTTGATGCGCGGATCGAAAGGCGGCGGATAGCCCTCGATATGCACCGGCAGGCCCATGGCCTCGGCGCTCACCTCGACGGCATCGAGAAGCTCGAGATAGTCCTCCAGCGCCTTCACGGGTGGCATGAAAACGCAAAGGACACCGTCGCGCGGCTCGACCGAAAGCGCCGTGCGCACCGCGCCGGCGATCGCCTCCTGCTCGATGCGCTCCTGCCTCGCGCCCGCCTGGTTCGCGCTTGGCACGGCCTCCGCGCGCTCGACATGCTGCGGGGGGTCTTGGCGGTCTGGCAGGGCGCCGCGTTCTTCCAGCGGATCGCGCTCGACGATAAACGGATAGGATGCTTGCGGGATCCATGGCAGCGACGGCAAGGGCAGCCGGTAGCCGACCGGGGAATCGCCCGGAACAAGGAACAGATTGCCGCGCCGCAAGGCCCATTTTTCGCTCTGCCATCGCGGCCGTCCGGTGATATTCGCCGGACCCGCTTGCGCGTTCCAGCGCTGAACCGGCAGGACATAGCCGGCAGGCTTCGTCAGCCCCCGCGCAAAAGTCCGGATCATGCGGCTGCGCTCTTCTGGATCCTCGATTTTCGGATCAAGCGGATTGGTATTGTCCGGCAGATTGCCTTCCTTGACGAGCCACGCCGCGGGATCTTCATAGGCGGGCAAAATATATCCGGCATCGATCCCGAGCCGCATGGCTATGTTCGTTGCGAGCGATTGGGCGTCCCCTCTCAGTTCGTCGCCGAGCGACAGCCGGCCGCGCGCCGATGTGTCGGGGCCGTCCTGGTCGCCTTGGACAATTTCCGCGACAAGGGCGGGATTTTTCCAAATCGGCTTGCCGTCCTTCCGCCAATAGAGCGAGAAGCCCCAGCGCGGCAGGCTTTCGCCAGGATACCATTTGCCTTGCCCATAATGCAGCATGCCGCCAGGTGCGAAGCGAGCCTGCAAGCGGCGGATCAACCGATCGGCGAGCACGCGTTTCGTCGGGCCAACGGCGGCGGTGTTCCATTCCGCCGATTCGAAATCATCAATCGAGACAAACGTCGGCTCGCCGCCCATCGTCAAGCGAACGTCGTTTTGGGCAAGATCGGCATCGACTTTTTCGCCAAGCGCGTCGAGTTTCGCCCAGGCTGCCTCGGAAAAGGGCAAGGTGATGCGGGGCGCCTCGCCGACGCGGGTGACCCGCATATCGAAATGGAAATCGACATTGGCCGGCTCGACCATTCCGGTAATGGGCGCGGCGGACCGATAGTGCGGTGTCGCGGACAGCGGCAAATGCCCTTCTCCGCAAAACATCCCCGAGGTCGCGTCCATGCCGATCCAGCCGGCGCCAGGGATATAAACCTCCGCCCAGGCATGCAGGTCGGTAAAATCAACTTGCGTGCCCTTCGGTCCATCGACCGGCTCGATATCGGCGCGCAATTGAATGAGATAACCCGAGACGAAGCGCGCCGCGAGGCCGAGATTCCGCAGGATCTGGACAAGGACCCAGGCCGAGTCGCGGCAGGATCCCGAGGCAAATTCGAAGGTTTCCTCCGGGCTCTGCACACCGGGCTCCATCCGAATCACATAGCGGATCGCCTTTTGCAGCGCGATGTTGAGATCCACGAGAAACGTCACGATGTGGATCGGGCCTTTGGGCAAGCCCGCGATATAGGCAGAAAGGCGCGGACCAAGCGGCTCTGTCTCGATGTAGGGGGCAAGCTGCGTCTTCAATTCGGGATCGTAGGCGAAGGGAAATTGCTCGGCGTAAGGCTCGATGAAAAAGTCGAAAGGGTTGATGACCGCAAGTTCGGCGGTCAGATCGACCTCGACCTTGAATTCCGTCACTTTTTCCGGAAATACGAACCGCGCCTGCCAATTGCCATGCGGGTCCTGCTGCCAGTTCACGAAATGCTCGGCTGGCGTCACCCTCAGCGAATAGGCGGCGATTTTGGTCCGGCAATGGGGGGCCGGGCGCAGCCTGATTGTCTGCGGCTCCAGCACGACGGGCCGGTCGTATCGATAATGGGTCACATGATGGATGGCGGCGGAAATGGTCACGCTGGATCCGTCCAAACGGCTTTGGAATGGCGTGCCCATGGCGGCACGCGGCGATAGCCGCGCGCTAACCCGGCCCCGCCGCTTGGCGCCACCTGTCCTCTGCCGGACAGGACGCACCCTAAACTACAGCAATTCTCACGCCAAGGCCAGCCATGAAGGGCGGCGGACGTGCCGTCACAGGCAATGCACGCGGCCTTGCGGCTTTAATCCACGGCCATGGCGTTCCGCGCGCAGGCCAAGGCTTTCAACCAGCGGTTTCCCGAGCCGGATCGGCCACAGTGACAATGGCCACGGGAATGTCGAGCCCGAGCCAGGGCAGTTCCGCGACGGTGCCTTTTGACCGCAACGGCGTCACCGTCACCTGGAGGGGGAAACGGCCCGAACCGCGAGGAATCGAGATTACCCCGCCGGGGCCATCCGGCACCGGCGCCTTGGGCATGCAGGAGGCAATCAATCCTTGTAAGGCGGCGGAACCGTCGGTGCTATGAAGGCAGCCGGCTTTAAAGGCGAGCCCACGGCCTGAAGCGAGCAGCCTGCGCGCCACCGCATTGGCGAACAGGACTCTCGCGGCGCTATCAACCAGCATCACACCGGACCGCAAGCTCTCAAGCCGTTCCGGGGCGGTGTCATGGTCGAGATCGCGCATCCGAAGTTCACGGTGAATGCGAACGGCACGGTCGATGTGCGGCAGCACGGCCTTGAAGACTCGCATCTGCTCTTTCGTGATTTCATCGTTCCCTGGCGCATTGGCGACTGCAATCAAAGCCGAGACCCTGTCACCGATGAGCAAATTGGCGCTCATTGTCGCGAGCCCGAATTTGGCAGGCCGAAACCATTCATTGAACACGGGGGTCGCCGCGAAGTCCTCTCGCGGGATCAGGTTGTCGAGAAAATAGATCTCGCCTGCGGGCCGTGCCGCGCTGAGGCGCCAAACTGGATTATGGAAGGCCCAATATTGTCTATAGAGCGCGGTCATGACCGGATCGGTACGCGGCGCAATCGAATGATACGTCTCGTCGTGAAAGTTCATCACGGACAGTCCGATGTGTGCCGTCCCCATGGTGTCGGCGAGGCTTACCAAGGCCGTTGGCCAAAGAGTGCTATTGAAAATCGCCCCATAGATCAGATCGATCACGGGAAGAAGGCCGTCTTCCTTGCCCATTGCGGAAACCCGGGAATTTGGAAATGAATTGGAAAAGCTTCGCATTGTCATGGTGCGTTAAAGACTCGAGCCATGTCCAGGATCATGTCCAAGGAAACGGCCTTCAACATCCTCTATCATAGGTCCTCGGTCCGCTCATGTTTCGATCTTGTCCTCGTTGGCGGCGTCGAGCAGGAGGCGGATCAGTTCCGCTTGCCGGTGGGTGCCGGTCTTCGCAAAAATGCTCGAAAGGTGCGTTCTGGCCGTGGCAGGGGTAATGCCGTGGCGCCTCGCGGCGGCTACGCGGCCGTCCCCTTTTAAAACCTCGGCGGCCAATCTCGCTTCCGCGGCGGTCAGGCCGAAGCGGCGACGCAGATTCTCCTCTTGCCGCCGGCGGTCAACATCTGGGTCACGGATCATGATGATCGCGACGGGCGCCCCGCCGCCGATCCAGGGAAGGTCCACGAGCCGGGGCTTGGCGCGAAGCGGCGCCACCGTCACCTGCAGGGGCAAGCGCGGGGACTCGCGCGGAATTTTAAATTCTCCGCCCGGCCCCCCAAGCGACAGAGAGGTTCGCGCGCATGAGTTAATCAGCTTTTGCAAAATATCCGAGCCCGCGGCGGCGAGACGTCCCTTGTCCAAAAATATTTCATGGCCGTCATCAAGCATCGCCTTCGCGGCGGAATTCGCGCGAACGACTCTCCTCGAGGCGTCGGCGAGCAATGCGCCCTGATGCAGGGCCTCAAGCCGCTCCCCCGCGGCCACACTGTTAAGTTCGAGTTCCCAGAGCCGCTGGCTTAGTCGCACAGCCCGGGCGAGGTGCCGCAGCACAACTTCGAAAATATGCATTTGCTCAGCCGTCAGGGACTCCTTGCCGGGCGGATTGGAAAAGAAAACCATGGCTGAAAACTGATCTTCGGCCACCAAATTGGCGCCGGCCGCCGAGAGACTGATCCCGGCCGGCCGCCAAAACTCATTAAAAACCGGGGTGGCCGCGAACTCCTCTCTGGGCATGAGACTGTCAAGAGTGTAAATTTGGCCCTCTGGACGAAGAGAAGCAGGCACCAGAGTGGGATCGTGGAACGCCCAATAGTCCTGCCATGAGGCAAGCAGATCCGGATCGCAGCGTGGCGCGATCGTCTTAATCAAGTTGGCGCGCCAGTCCATCGACGGCATCGCAATCTGACCTGCACCCAACGCGTCGGCAAGCTTGATCAGAACACTCGGCCAGAGATCGCTGTCGAGCACAGCCTCATAGATCAAATTGATCAGAGCGATGATCTCTAGGTCTCGGCTCATGGGATGATCCTAGCAGCCCGTGGCGGTCCAGACCACTAGCGCGCGGATCATCGATTTTTGCAGAAAAGCGAACTGGTATCGAGCCTGGCCTAGGCCGGAACGAAGGGAAGCTTTCAGGCGCCCGCTGAGCGATGTCTTTGCGGCTCTGCCGCTCAGAAGTGCCCCGGCCCTGCTCCGTCAGTACTATCGATGGGAGCAGGAGGAAAGAGATTTCCAAAAAATCACAAAACCAAAATTTAAACTTATCGCAGGATCGTGCCAGCCCCAAATCACCGCTCTGCACCTCCCATCGTCTTTTGAGCGTGGGTTTGCACAGAGCGTCAATCGGACCAAATAGTTTCACGTGAAACATTTTTGTCCGATTGGAGCCGGAAACCGGACAAAACTGATGGATGAAATATCAGCCTCGCCGCAAGCTTCCAAAACAGACCTCAAAGAATCGTTCAGAATGTTTCCCTGAAAGGCCGGAGATCGAGTTCATGCGTCCAAGCGCTTTTGGGTTGCCGGTGCAGGGCGAGAAACATATCGGCAATCGCGGCGGGATCGACGAGACCCTCCTCGCCCTTGGCGCGCACGAAATCGGGAAATTTCTCACGCGCATAAGCGCCGTCGATCACCCCATCGATGACCACATGGGCAACATGGATGCCTTGTGGTCCAAATTCCCGCGCGAGCCCCTGCGCCACGGCGCGCAAGGCGGCTTTGGCCGAGGCGAAGCCGGTGAAGGGAGGCCTCGCGCGCAAAGAGGCGGTCGCCCCGGTAAAAAGGATCGTGCCCCTGCCCTTCGGCAGCATCCGTCGGACGGCCTCTCGCCCGGCGAGAAAACCGCCGAGCGCATTCTGCCGCCACAGCGTCTCGAAATCCGCGGCGGCGAGATCGAGCAAAGGGGCCGCGAGGGTGTTGCCAACGTTATAGACGACGAGTTCCAAGTCGTCGTGCCGCGCGGCTTCATCAAAAAGAGCAATGACCTCTTTTTCGCGGGTCGCGTCGGCAACTTTTGGTTCGGCAAGGCCCCCCGCCTGTTTGATGCCCTCCGCGATGGCATTGAGACGCGCCGCGGT
>DATJLX010000079.1:0-21057 GCA_035509135.1 Methylocella sp. | reverse complement strand
TTATGCTTTGCCCCCCGCGGTTTTATTGGTGCGCGTGGTGTCGTGAAACCCACTCATGGGCTTCTGAAGAATTGGCGGAATGTCAGTGTCTGCCGAGGCCGGTTATTTCTTAAGTCCATTAAATAAAATGACCAAGAAACGCTTCTGCCATGGCACCGGCCAGACCACCGAGCAAAAGGTTCTAAACGCTGTTTGGATCCATGCCAAACGCGATGACCGCGCCTAAAGCGATGCCTCCATATATTCCCGCGCTCACGCTTTCGCGTTCCGTGGCGGCGACATTATTGGAGTGATGAACCTTCATTTGCTGCTCACCCTCAAACTTTAGCTCCGGTGTGGCATAATGGGATGGATATTCCCAAAAGGATAAATGTCACTGCGTAAACGGGCGTTCTCCCTGCCACTTGTGCAAGCCGTCGCCCTCTTTTGTTTCCTCGGTTTCGGCCTTTCAGCGCTTCCGTTGGATATCGGGCACCCGGACCTTGATGGGATAAGACACTTCGAGAGTTCGTTAATACGCTTCGCCATGCGTCAACAGCCGGGCGAGACCAGCGGCCAATGTTTTGGCGTCGCCTTCGAGATGCAGGGTTTTCAACCGGCTGCTCGCGCCGGACTCGATCCGCACCGCGCTGGCGGAGATGTGCAGCGCCTTGGCGAGCACGCGTTGAAGCGCCGCATTGGCCTCGCCATCCTGGGGAACCGCGCGCACCCGCACTTTCAAAACCGTCCGGCCATCGGCCAGCTCTTCGACGCCGGCGATTTCATCGCGGGAACTTTTGGGAGAAAGACGCACGGACAAGACGAGGCCTTCCGCGCGCAACTGCCACGGATCCGGGCGCAAGTCTTAGAAGACGTAGGGATAGATATAGTCCTCGATGACACGCTGAACGAAGAAAATCAGCAACAGCAAGATCACCGGCGAAATATCGATGCCGCCCAGATTCGGGATGACGTTCCGGATCGGGCGAAGCAGCGGTTCGGTCAGCGCGGTCACGAGGTTCCAAATCGATCGCACGACGTCATTATAGCGGTTGACGACGTTGAAGGCGATGAGCCAGGAGAGAATCGCCGCGGCGATAATCACGTAAACATAAAGCTGGAGAACGATGAGAACCACGTCGAGAACTGCGCGCATTGGAACTCCGCACCGGTTGCCAAGAGTACGCTCGTTTACGCGGCCTGAGCGAGGCTGGCAAGTCCGGGCTGGCGCAACGCCCGGCGGGCGCAACCCGCTTGCATGCGCTTTTCCTCTCGCGTAAACAGCGGCGAGGGGGCTGTAGCTCAGATGGGAGAGCGCTGCAATCGCACTGCAGAGGTCAGGGGTTCGATTCCCCTCAGCTCCACCAAGATAAGCCCTTGAAACCCAAGTCATTGCCTCAGGACCTCAAGAGCAGGCGCCGAGCGGCGGAGCCGGCATGACCGCCGAAATTTTCCCCTTTGTCGCCGAGTTGCGCATCCATCCGGTGAAGGGACTGCGCGGCGGCCTGCGGGCGGCGGCCGATGTCGAACCCTGGGGTCTCGCGGGTGACCGGCGCTGGATGGTGGTGGATGCCGCCGCGCGCTTTCTCAGCCAACGCGAACTCAGCCACATGGCCTTGATCGAGGCCCGCACTGGGTCGGAGGGCATCACCCTGACAGCACCGGGCCGGGACAGCCTTGGCATCCCCTTCCCGGGGCCGGATGCGGAGCCGCTTGACGTCGTGGTGTGGCGGGACAAGGTCCGCGCCGTGGCGGCGGGCGCGGAAGCAGACGCCTGGCTCAGCGCCGCGCTCGGCGTCGCCTGCCGGCTCGTTTATCTCGCGGACACGGCCGCCCGGAGCATCGATCCGGTCTTCGCATCACGGGGAGAGACAGTCAGTTTCGCCGATGGATTCCCGATCCTGCTGTGCTCTTTGGACTCGCTTGCCGACCTCAATGCCCGGCTCGCGGCGCCGGTGCCGATCGGCCGTTTCCGCCCCAATATCGTCGTGAGCGGCGCGGCGCCTTGGGCCGAGGATGGCTGGCGGCTGATCCGCATCGGCGGGGTGCGCTTCCGCGTCGTCAAGCCCTGCGACCGTTGCATCGTCACGACCATCGATCCGGAAACCGGAGAGCGGCCGGATAAGAGCGAACCGCTCCGCACGCTGGGGATGTTCCGCCGAGACCGGCGCGGCGGCCTGATGTTCGGCCAAAATCTGATCCCCGAGACAACCGGCCGGATCGCGGCCGGAGACCTTGTGGACGTGCTCGAACAGGGACCGCCCAACGTCCTGCTGATGGGCGATGGCAAAGCGGCGGCCGTCTGAACGTCTATACTTGGCGCTTATTCTTGGCGCTCGCCGGCATCGAGGATCCAGGTCCGGTCGCAAAACGCCACATAAATCCGTTCCTGTCCCAAGGCGGCCCCGAGTTCGGCCGCAAGCTCGTTCAACATCGCCTCGATGGCCTCGTCGGGCAATTGTCCGAGATAGGCATGCACCGCCTCGCCGGTGAAGACCGCCACCGGTTCCCGCCCGGAGCCGGCCGAGCCATCCGGACGCGGCCAGGCATAGGTCACCTCGGCACGGGCGAACATGCCGGAGAGCGCCGGCCGGCCGGCCCCCACCCGGCGGCTCATCCAGCCCCGCGCCGTGCGGACAGCCTCAGAAACATCGTAAACCCGTCCCTCCTCATCCCAGCCCTCCCGCAGCCCAACCGTGATCCGGAAGTCACGGCGCGGCCCGCGCGAGCCTTCCACGAGAACATAGTCTTCCTGCCTTGGCGCGGCATTTCTCCGGGCGATGTCCTCGGTCATTATGTTCTCCAACGCTTGCAAACCGGCTCGGCGATGCCCGTGCCCGCCGGTTGACCCGCCGTGGCCTCATTGAAAATAGATGAGCTTCGCGTCGGTCAGGGCTTCCATGCAGGCGGCGCGCTTGCCTTCCCGGTCGAGCTTCTTGGCGCGCGCCAGCACCGCCTCGAATCCCGCTTGCGCCCGCTCTTCGGCCCGTTTCACCGATTGAGGCGTGGGTTGGTGGCTGATCTGGGCGCCGATCGATTGAGGCAATCCCGGTCCGATGCCGGGATCGGAGCTTGTTTCGCGCATGGTTTTTTCAAATTGTTTGATCCTTGCCGTGCACGGCCCGGCCTGTGCAGCGGTGAGCGCAGGGCAAAGTCCGGCGGCAAGGAAAAGAGCGGCGAGATTTTTGCTGCGCATGGCGGGCTCCAGATGCCTTGGGCCCGCCGCTCAGGCGCGCCCGGTCTCGAACAGGAACCAGGTCCGCCGCTCGGCCTCGTCAATCCAGACCTCAATGAGGCTGGTGCTCGCCACGTCGCCATGCTCCTCGCAGAGAGAATGGGTTTCGCGCAGGCGCGTGGCAAGCGCCTTGTTGTCATCCCGCAGCTCGGCCAGCCTGACAGACTCCGCGTGCGCGGCGGAAATATCCTTCGTGGCATTCGACGTCAGGTCCGCCGGCGTGCCGAGCGCGGCCGTCCGCCGCGCCTCGATATCGGTGGTCATGGATTGCGTCTCCTCTCAGGATGTGTCAGCCAAGCAGGATCGCATCGAGCGTGATATCGGCCTTCAGAAGCTTGGAAACCGGACAGCCGGCTTTGGCCATGCCTGCCAGCCGTTCGAATGCCGCCTGGTCGGCGCCCGGGATCTTGGCCCGCAAGGTCAAATGGACGGCGGTGATGGCATAGCCGCCCTCCACCTGCTCCAGGGTGACCTCCGCCTTTGTGTCGAGTTCATCGGCGACGAGCTTCTCCTCGCCCAGGATCAGGGACAGCGCCATGCTGAAGCAGCTCGCATGGGCGGCCCCGATCAGCTCCTCGGGATTGCTGCCCCGCTGCCCTTCAAAGCGGCTGGCGAAACCGTAAGGGTAAGCGCTCAACGCCCCGCTCTCGGTCGAGATGGAGCCCCTGCCGTCCTTGAGCCCGCCCCGCCAGACGGCCGATCCGTGTCGCTTGATCTTCATTGCTCATTCTCCTCGGGTCAAAAACCGGCTCTCGGATATTTTAGCATGCCGCCGCCGCCGCACCGAATTCATCGGGTGCTGGCCTAAGCGGAACGAACGGGGTGTCCAGGACATGGATCTCACATCGGCGGCATGAAGCTCCGCACACGGTCGGCCGGAAAATCATACAGCATGCCCGTCTGCGCCCACTCGGGCGTGCAGAGCGGGAGGATTTTTGGCGCGAAGTCTTCCGGTGTGCGCAGGCTCATCGGGTCTTCGCCGGGCATCGCCGCCGCCCGCATTCTGGTGCGCAGCGGGCCAGGATCGACAGCCATGACCTTGACTCGGGAGATATTCACTGTTTCGGCGGCATAGGTGCGGGCGAGCGCATCGAGCGCCGCCTTGGTGACCGCGGAAGGCCCCCAATAAGGCTTGCAAGGAACGCCATGCCCGGCGCTCGATGAGATGAGGACGGCACGCCCCGCATCGGCCGCGCGAAGCAAGGGATCGAGCGAGCGGATCAGCCGCCAGTTCGCCGTCACATTGACGGCGAACGCCTCCTCCCACTGCTTCGGCTCGACATGGGCAAGCGGCGTCACCGGCCCGAGCACGCCGGCATTGCCGATGAAAATATCGAGCTTGCCCCAGCGCTCATAGATCGCCGCACCAAGCCGGTCGAGCGCTTCGAAATCCTTGAGATCGCAAGGCACGAGGGTCGCTTCGCGGCCCTCCCGCCGGATCGCGTCGTCGAGGTCCTCTAGCGCGCCTTGGGTGCGGGCGAGCGCGATCACATGGGCGCCCGCGCGAGCGAGTTCCAAAGCGATGGCGCGCCCGATGCCGCGCGACGCCCCCGTCACCAGGGCAATCCGGCTTTCAAGCGAAAGAGGCATGAGAGTCAATCAGGCACCGGCCAAACCATCGCGGAAATCCCAGCACCGCCCGGCCCTGTCCCTAACCGGCTTCGGCGAGAAGGGAAAGCTGAGCCTTGGTGTCGCCGCCGCAATCGGTGAGACTGGTCGGATAGTCGCCGGTGAAACAATGGTCGGTGAACTGCGGCCGGACCGGATCGCGGCCCTTCTCGCCCATCGCCCGGTAAATGCCATCGACCGACAGAAAAGCGAGTGAATCGCAGCCGATATAGCCGCGCATCTCGTCCAGCGTGTGAGTCGCGGCGAGCAATTTCTCGCGAACCGGCGTATCGATCCCGTAATAGTCGGGATGGGCTATGGGCGGCGAGGAAATCCGGAAATGCACCTCGCGCGCGCCGGCGTCCCGCATCATCTGCACGATTTTCACGGAAGTCGTGCCGCGCACGATTGAATCGTCGATGAGCACGATGCGTTTGCCCGTGACGACCGCGCGATTGGCGCTATGCTTCAAACGCACGCCCAGTTCGCGGCCGGATTGGAAGGGTTGAATGAAAGTGCGGCCGACATAGTGATTGCGGATAATGCCGAGTTCGAAGGGAATGCCGGAATATTGCGCGAAGCCGAGTGCCGCCGGAACGCCGGAATCCGGGACGGGAACGACGACATCGGCGTCGACCGGAGCCTCATGCGCGAGTTCCGCCCCCATCGCCTTGCGAACCGTGTAAACGGGCTTTCCATGCACGATTGAATCCGGCCGCGCGAAATAAATATATTCGAAGATGCAGGGGCGCGCGGACCTTGGCGGGAATGGCTGCAGGCTCTCGACTCCTTCCTCGGAGATCACGACGATTTCGCCATTCGCGATATCGCGCACGAAACGCGCGCCGATGATGTCGAGCGCGCAGGTTTCCGAGGCGAGAATGTAATGGCCATCAAGCTCGCCAAGGACGAGCGGCCGAATGCCGAGGGGATCGCGGGCGCCGATCAGTTTCTTGTTGGTGAGCACGGCGAGAGAATAGGAACCCTCGATCGTTCGCAAGGCTTCGATGAACCGGTCGATCAACTGCGGGCGCCGGCTGCGCGCGACAAGATGAAGGATCGCTTCCGTGTCAGAGGTCGACTGATAGATGGCGCCGCCTTGCACAAGATCCCGGCGGAGGGTCAGGCCATTGGTGAGATTGCCATTATGGGCGACCGCGAAGCCGCCCGAGCTCAGCTCGGCGAACAGCGGCTGGACATTGCGCAGGATGGTCTCGCCAGTCGTTGAATAACGCACATGGCCGATGGCGGATTCGCCGGGCAGCCGCTCGATTGTCGAAGCCTTGGAGAAATGATCGCTGACAAGACCGAGCCTTCGCTCGGAATTGTATCTTTGACCATCGAAGGTCACGATGCCCGCCGCCTCCTGGCCGCGATGCTGCAGGGCGTGCAGGCCAAGAGCCGTGACGGCGGCAGCGGAGGGATGACCGAAAATTCCGAAAATTCCGCATTCCTCGCGCAGACGGTCGGCATCGAGGTCAAGATCAAGGAGATCGGGACCGGGCTCCGTCCCATCAAATGCCGCGGCGCCCGAATCGAGGCTCCGTCCGGCGTCCTGCGTTTCACCCATCGGCAGACTCTCCGAAGCTTCAAGCACGATCCCGCGAACGCTTGGATCATCGTGGGACCGCGCGATCAAAAGACAGATTTCAATCCCCGCATGGCCCGGAGCGCGAGCGGCTTTTCTCGCGGTTGTCTTTCAACCTACATAATTGACCTTGCGGCGGATGTCAGCCTTGAACCCGCGGCCATGATCGCGTTTGCCCCCGCCCAAGGCCGGAGCCGCTTCAAACGAGGCAAGTTTTCCCCAAGAATCCTTCACGGCCGTTCGCCAGACCACCGTCATACCTGGGAGGCTCCGTGCCCGCGAGTGGCACCCCCGCGTTTACGTTCCCTTGCCCATATCGCTCTTCTTTGGCTCCTGATCCGTATCGGGGACCGCCTCCTCGCTGGGCGTGCCCGCTTTTGGCTTCTTCAGCTTGTTAAAAAGCCCTTCAAGATCGTCCGGCAGGGGCAGAACAGCCATGAGCTGATCGCCGGTTGCCTGCAAAAGCGGTCTCACCCGGGCGGTCTTGACCCACTCCGGCTGGGTCTGCGCGGGCACCAGCCAATTGAAGAACACAAAGGCGATCACGCAGAGGAGCAGTCCCCGGAACGCGCCAAAGAGGAAGCCCAAGGACCGGTCAAGCGCGCCCACCTTGGAATCAAGGATAGCATCCGACAATTTAATGGTGAGCAAGGAAACAACGATCAAAGTGACCAGGAAAACGGCCCCCGCTGCCAGTCCGCGCGCAACATTCTCGTTGAGATCGGCTTTGATATAGGTTCTGACATAGGGCACGACAAGCGGATAAAAATAGAAAGCCGCGACCGCGGCGGCGCCCCACGAGGCAATGGCGAGAACCTCGCGGGTAAAGCCGCGCAGCATCGCGAGGAAGGCGGAAATAAAGACGATCGCAATCAAGCCGAGATCGAGCCATGGTGGCATTATCTGGTCCTCGTCCTTCAGCGCATGATCAGATTTCGCCAGCAGCCTCTCGAGCGCCCGCGAAAATCGACGAACTGGCTGGCTTTTCCCTTAATCATCGCAACAAAGCAAGGGCCGGGGTCCCGGCCGTTTCAAGATGAACGGCTTATGATCTCACATCGCCGGCATGGCCGGGAGACTTTTTCATGGTCCAGCGGATGTCCGGATTCGCGCGAAAATGGCCGTTAAACCCCCTTTCTAAAAGGAGATTCTTACAGGTTCGTTGAGACTTTCAGCCCCGTTTTGCCTGGTCCTCGTTCGATTGGCCGCTCCCGGCCGTCACGGCCGTGACGAGGCCTGAGATATGGGCGCATTTTCGCACCGTGAGATCGCGCACCGCGACCTCGCCGTTCTCCGGCCCGCCCTCGGGAATAGTGGCGTGGCAAAAACCCAATTTTGCCGCTTCCTTCAGCCGGGCCGGGCCATGACCGACCGGCCGGATAGCGCCCGAGAGGGCAATTTCACCAAAATACACCGCGTCAGTGGCGAGGCCGGCGCCGCTCAAGGAGGACACGAGCGCCGCGGCGGCGGCGAGGTCGGCAGCCGGTTCGCCAACCCGCAAGCCGCCCGCGACATTCAGATAAATATCATGCTGTCCGAGCTTGACGCCGGCATGTGCTTCGAGGACGGCGACAACCATGGCGAGCCGCGCATTGTCCCAGCCGACAACCGCGCGACGCGGCGTGCCAAGCGGACTTGGCGCGACAAGCGCCTGGAACTCAACGAGAAGCGGCCGTGTGCCTTCCATTCCGGCGAATACAGCGGCGCCGGGCGCCGCGGTGTCCCGCGACGACAGAAACAAAGCGGATGGATTCAACACCTCGGCGAGCCCGCGACCGGTCATTTCGAAAACGCCGATTTCATCGGTTGGTCCGAAGCGGTTCTTGACGGCGCGCAGAATCCGGAAGCTGCGGCCGCCCTCCCCTTCGAAAGAAATCACCGCGTCGACCATGTGCTCGACGACACGCGGCCCGGCGATCTGGCCGTCCTTGGTGACATGCCCGACAAGGATCACGGCG
Source organism: Methylocella sp. (assembly GCA_035509135.1). Classification (GTDB taxonomy): domain Bacteria; phylum Pseudomonadota; class Alphaproteobacteria; order Rhizobiales; family Beijerinckiaceae; genus Methylocapsa. The sequence continues at coordinate 12,689 of DATJLX010000079.1, read as the reverse complement.
GCGCCCGCCGTCTTCGCGAAACGGATCAGCGCCTGCGCCGCGCCCCGCACCTGGGAGACCGTGCCTGGCGTCGATTCGATCAGATCTGTCCACATCGTCTGAATGGAATCGATCACGACGAGGGACGGCTTCTTGCCATGCGAGAGCGTCGCGACGATATCCTCGACGCTCGTTTCGGCGGCAAGTTCGACCGGCGCCGCCGCGAGGCCAAGCCGCAGGGCGCGGAGGCGAATCTGATCGACCGCCTCCTCGCCCGAAATATAGACGGCGCGCCGGTCCTGCGCGGCCAGCGCGGCGCAGGCCTGAATGAGCAGCGTCGATTTGCCGATGCCGGGCTCGCCGCCAAGCAGCACAACCGAGCCCGGCACGAAGCCGCCGCCAGTCACCCGGTCGAGCTCGCCAATGCCGGTCGTGACGCGCGGCGGCGGCGGCCGGTCGTCTTCATGCAAATTCGAAAGACCAAAGACGCGGCCCTTGCGGGCGCCCTGCGTCATTCTGGCGCCGATCCCCGAGGCGGCACTTTCCTCGGCGATCGTGTTCCAGCCGCCGCACGCGTCGCATCGGCCCTGCCAGCGCTGGGAGACCGCCCCGCAATTCTGGCAGACGAAGGAAGCGTGGGGTTTGGCCATCGCCGATCCCTAGACCATCCGCGAGTTCATTTGAAGCACTCTTGGTTCAATATTGCTCCGGCAGACTGTCCTCGCGGGCCAGATTGGAAAACCGTGTCACCTCGGCTTCGAACGCGAGTTCGACGGTGCCGGTCGGGCCGTGCCGCTGTTTGCCGATGATGATTTCGGCCTTGCCATGCGCTTTTTCTTGGTCGGCTTGCCACTTAATGAACTCATCGGTTCCCTCGCGGGGCTTTCTGTTTTCCAAATAATACGACTCGCGAAAAACGAAGAGGACGACATCGGCGTCCTGCTCGATCGAGCCGGATTCGCGCAAATCGGACAATTGCGGGCGCTTGTCGTCGCGGTTCTCCACCTGCCGCGACAATTGTGAGAGGGCGATCACCGGCACGTTCAGATCCTTGGCGAGCGCCTTGAGCCCGGTGGTGATCTCGGTCACTTCCTGCACCCGCGAGTCGCTGCGCGTCTTCGAGCCGCCGAGCAATTGCAGATAATCGATCACCAGGACGTCGAGGCCGCGCTGGCGCTTGAGCCGCCGCGCCCGCGCCGCCAATTGAGCGATCGAAAGGCCGCCGCTTTGATCAATATAAAAGGGGATCGTCTGCATATCCCGGGCGGCCTGGGCGATCCGGTGAAATTCGGGCTCGCTGATGTCGCCGCGTCGGATCTTGTAGGAGGGAACCGCCGCCTGTTCGGCGATGATGCGGGTCGCCAATTGCTCGGCTGACATTTCGAGCGAGAAGAAGCCGACGATCCCGCCATTGACGGTTTCCGCAACACCATCCGGCTTGAGCCTGAACTCATAGGCGCGGGCAATATTGAAGGCGATGTTGGTCGCGAACGCGGTCTTGCCCATGCCGGGGCGCCCCGCGACGATGATCAAATCGGAGGGCTGCAGGCCGCCCATATAGCGGTCGAGGTCGGTGAGGCCGGTCGCGATCCCCGAGAGGCGGCCATCGCGCTCGAAGGCCTTGGCCGCCATGTCGACGGCGGTCGTCAAGGCGTCCGAAAAGCGCTGAAAGCCGCCCTCGTAGCGGCCGGTCTCGGCGATCGCATAGAGCTTGCGCTCGGCCTCCTCGATCTGCTCGCGCGGGGAAACGCCGACCGGCGCGTCATAGGCCGCGTTGACGACATCCTCGCCGATGAGGATCAGATCGCGGCGAAGCGCGAGATCATGAATGGTGCGGCCATAATCCTCGGCGTTGATAACGGTGGTGGCTTCCGCGGCGAGCCTCGCGAGATATTGCGGCACGGTGATGCCGCCAAGATCATGCTCGCCAAGAAAGGTTTTCAAAGTGATCGGCGAGGCAAGCTTTCCAGCGCGGATCAATTGCGCGGCGACGTCGAAAATCCGCCGGTGCAATTCCTCCGAAAAATGCTCGGGCCTGAGGAAATCGGAGATCCTGTCGAAGGCGTCATTGTTGACGAGGATGGCGCCGAGCAGTGCCTGTTCCGCCTCGACATTGTGGGGCGCGAGCCGGAATGTGGGGTCGGGATCGGCGCCGCTCGCGAAGCGGGTCCTGGCGGGAAGATTGTCGATCGCTGGCATAGGGTACTCGATGGGCGCGGGCGGGCGCGGCCCGCGCCGAATCAGTTCATGTCATAATTTTGTTGTGGCACGGCGGCGCCGCTAAAAGGAAAAAATTTGGGGCCGTGAGCGGCCCGCTCACGCTATCCACACAGGCGAAAAATATTGCAAAATATTTGGCTGGACAGGATCCGCCCTGGCGTTTTTTTTTGAGCGACATTTTTGCCTGGTTCTTTGTCTGAGGGTGCGGCACAATTGGACAAAAATGTTTCACGTGAAACATTTTGGTACGATTGACAGACGAGAGGATCATACGGACGCAAGGCGCGAGATTTCCCCTTTGGGCGAAATCTTTTGTCCGGTTTGGGGAGGTGGCCTTGGTGGCGCTGCTCCAACTTATTATTGCCGGCCATTCCTACCCTTCATGACGAACAAATCGCTGATTACAGAGGCTCAAGCGGCGTCCGCGATCAGGACTTTTTGGTTCCGCACTCGGGTTCTTTTGCATGCACTGACCGGTCGCCTCCATCGACCCTCTCATGAACTCAATTATGCTGATAAACGTGGATATATTTGATCTTCATGATTGAGGGGCTGGGGGTCTGATCCGTCGGCCATCCACTGCCAATCCCAAGATCGGCCAGAACGTAATAGGGCTGTTTGGCGATTGCGAGCGTGGGCACCGTCCAAACGAGATTGCCGTCCAAATAGAATGCCATATTATTTGCGTCCCACAACATTCCATAGGTGTGATAACCGGTTGTGAGCGCGACACCGGTATCGAAGCAATTAGACTTCGAGTTCGTGTGATTCGTCCAGTCATGGAGCGTGATGCAAATGGACGTTGGGGATCGGCCATACTGTTCAAAAATATCGAGCTCCCCGCCCGGTGTTTTAGATAGCAGCCAAAAAGCTGGCCAGGTGCCAGGACCGGGCGGCAGTTCAGCACTTATTTCAAAATAGCCGTATTGCTGGGAGAAACCCTGTTTATTGGAAGCAACTGAAGTAAACACACCGCTGTTCCAGTACTTGCCTACTTTCGTCAGCGAAATGTTCAACCCGCCGCCAGAAATTAAGGAATAAGGATTCAGGCTGCCGCCGCCCGGAAGCGGTGTTGGGAACATTCCCGTGCCAGATCCATCGGTGGTGCTCATGCAGCATCGTTCGGTGCCATTGTACCATTTGCAAGACGGCTTAAATAGCCCGTCGTTGCACATCGTGCTTAATGATGAAAAATTATCGCTAAAGGTCAAATTATAATTGGTTAGATCAGGACCTTTATTGGCGGCGGGCGGGATTGACTGAGCCGATACGCGGGGCGCCCAAAAAATTGCTAAAATTGCACACAGGAACAAAGTCCGAAAAATCGCTTTCATTTAAATCTCCGTCTGGGTGCTTTAAGGAAAAAGTTTGCGCGCTAGATCGGAGAGCACATAGCATAGAGTCTATGAATGCGTGTTAAGAAGCGGCGGCCGACATGCCAAAATATTTCGCAGCTCTGACGATTGTTTTGGTGCTTACGCTCGTACTGACGAGACTCTTTTCCCTGAAGAGACAAGGGATAAGAGCGATGAAATTCGGCGGTGAAGACAAGACGGATTTCTTGATTCCGCCGTTCGCTTTTTTCTATTTCTATGTTGTGTTTGCCAATGCCTTCCACTGGCCTGCGGTCAGCAAGCAAGAATTCTTCCATTCTCCAACAGTCTCATGGGCTGGCGTGGTGTTCTGTGTCGCGGGGATATTGTTATTATTGTGGAGCATCGCTTCATTTGGTCAGAGCTTTCGAGTCGGCATTGACACAGACGCTCCGGACAAACTTGTAACTTCCGGCGCGTTCGCGTTTAGCCGCAATCCAATCTATGTGGCATTTGCACTCGTCTTGACCGGCCAATTCCTCATATTTCCAAATTGGATATGTTTGGTCTCTATTGCTGCAGCCTCATGGCTGTTTCATCGCCAGGTGATCCGCGAAGAAAAATTTCTGAAGAGGCACTACGGTCAGGAATTCGAAGATTATTGCCGCCGAGTCAGAAGGTACATGTGATCAAGCGCATCTCCGCCGCAGTGGTGCAAACGCCACAAATTCTGCGGCAACTGCCCTTAACTTATCTCGCGGCCTTCCATATGGAGCGAGCCGCACGAAGGTTGATCGCAGGATGCAATCGCCCTCACCTTACGCCCTTCAACCTCTTCGCCACGCGGGGGGCAAAGTAGGTGAGGATCGCGTCGGCGCCGGCGCGTTTGAAGCTGATGAGACTTTCCAGCATGGCTTTGTCGCCATCGAGAAAGCCGCGCTCCACGGCCGCCATGATCATCGCATATTCGCCGGAGACCTGATAGGCGAAGGTTGGCATGCCGAAGGTGTCCTTCACCCGGAAGAGAATATCGAGATAGGGAAGGCCCGGTTTCACCATCACGATGTCGGCGCCTTCCTCGATGTCGAGCGCGACCTCGCGCAGGGCCTCGTTGGAATTGGCCGGGTCCATCTGATAGGTCCGCTTGTCGCCAAGGAGCGTCGCATTGGTGCCGACCGCATCGCGGAAAGGCCCATAAAAGGCCGACGCATATTTGGCGGCATAGGATAAAATCTGCACCTCCTCGAAATTCCCGGCATCGAGCGCCTTGCGGATCGCGCCGACGCGCCCATCCATCATGTCGGACGGCGCGATCACGTCGGCGCCCGCGCGCGCCTGGTTCAAGGCCTGCCCAACAAGAACCGCAACCGTCTCATCGTTCAAAATCTTCTCGCCGCGCAAGAGGCCGTCATGGCCGTGGCTCGTATAGGGATCGAGCGCGACATCGGTGATGAGGCCGAGGTCCGGCACCTCGCGCTTGATTGCCCGGCAGGCGCGGCAGACGAGATTTTCGGGATTGAGCGCCTCGCTTGCCTCTTCATTGCGCAGGCTGGGATCGGTAAAGGGAAAGAGCGCCAGCGCCGGAATGCCGAGTTCCGCCGCCTCGGCCGCGGCCGGCACGGCTTGATCGATCGACAGACGCTCCACACCCGGCATGGAAGCCACGGGTTCGCGGGCGTTCTCGCCCTCGATGAGGAAAATAGGCCAGATGAGATCATCGGCGCTGAGCGTGTTTTCGCGGACCAGCCTGCGGGCCCAATCGCTCTTGCGGTTGCGGCGCAGACGGATGGGAAGATCAAGTTTTGCCGCCGCCATGGCGATGGCGGATGCGCCCGTCTCCCGGGAGGGCGGGCGTTTTGGGCGTTGTGGCAGAGGCCAGACCATGCGAGGCTCCCTTGGAAGGCTCACGGTTCCTAGCACGGACCAAGGGCGCGCTTCCAAAATCTTTGCCAAGCTCATTATGGGGTTTCCGCAGGAGGCGATAAGATTTCCCGCGCCTTGGCGATGTCGCCCGGATCATGTCCGGCATGGGCGGCGAAGGCGAGCAGCAAAGGCTCGTCGGCGGCGAGATGGTCGAGAATCGCGGCGAGAAAGAAGGGTTCGGCGGCCGCCGCCCGCAAATCGCCGAGGCCAATGCCGGAAAGCGCCAGAAACCCGTCAAGCCGCATGGGATCGGCCGCCAGAAAGCTTAATGCCTCGATCGCCATGGTTTCGGCGCCGTCTTTCGTGAATTGGGGCCGTTTGGCGGAAGAAGACCGAAAATTGAATTTTTCCATTATAACGATTTCCCTTTCGTCAATGTCTATCCGTTAATGACGGGTACGGCTGGACTCTCCGGGGCGCCGATCGTCCGCCGCCCATCACTGGGTATTCCGATGCAAAAACGCATATTGATCGTCGAGGACAATGAGTTGAACATGAAACTGTTCAACGATCTTTTGGAGGCGCATGGGTACAAGACGGTGCAAACGCGCAATGGTGTCGAGGCGATGGGCCTCGCGCGGCAGCACAAGCCCGACCTCATCTTGATGGATATTCAACTGCCCGAGGTATCTGGACTTGAGGTCACCAAATGGATCAAGGACGACGAAGAGCTGCGCCATATTCCGGTGATCGCCATCACCGCCTTCGCCATGAAGGGAGACGAGGAAAAGATCCGGCAGGGCGGCTGCGAGGCTTATCTTTCAAAACCGATTTCCATCGTGAAGTTCCTCGAAACCGTGCGCCATTATCTCGACGAACATTAGGTGCGAATGGGAAGGGCCTGGAGCGGAACACTTCAGCCATGCATCAGCGGGCGGGAATACCCCTCGCATGACCGCCCGTATTTTGGTTGTCGATGATCTCCCTGCCAATCTCCAGCTCCTCGAAGCGCGGCTCAGCGCCGAATATTTCGAGGTCCTGACCGCGACGAATGGCACCGACGCCTTGGCCATCGCCGCTAGCGGCCAATGCGACATTGTCCTGCTCGATGTGATGATGCCTGGAATGGACGGATGGGAAGTCTGCCGCCGTTTGAAAGGCAGCAAGACGACGGCGCATATTCCCGTCGTCATGGTCACGGCTCTCAATCAACCGTCCGACATGCTGCGCGGGCTCGATGCCGGCGCTGATGATTGCCTTGCCAAGCCGATCGACGAAATGGCGCTCCTCGCGCGGGTGCATTCGCTGTCGCGGTTGCGGTTCACGCTCGATGAATGGCGCAAGCATGCGCTGCGCTCGGCGGCGCTCGGGATCAGCGACCCCTTCAGCCGCGCAATGGAAAGCGATGGCACTGGCGGACGCATCATGCTCGTCGAGGATTGTGCATCTTCGGCGGCGTTCATCACCGGCGCCCTGCGCCCGTGCCATGCGGTCGAATGCGAACCGGATCCGGACGCAATCCTCGATTCCGGCGCCCTCGACCGTTACGACCTCTTCATCGTCAGTCTCGATCTCCAGCGGTTCGATGCGCTGCGCTTTTGCACACGGCTCAAAACCCTGGAGCACAGCCGCCACAGTCCGGTGCTGGCGATCGCCAGCCGCAAGGATCGCCAACGGATCTTGCAGGGCTTCGCACTTGGCGTGAACGACTATGTGCCGCGGCCAGTCGAGAGCAGCGAGCTTGTTGCGCGGGTGCGCACGCAAATCCGGCGAAAGCGCTATGCCGACTGCCTGCGGGAGACTGTCGATGTGACATTCGAAATGGCGGCGGTCGATCCCCTGACGGGATTGAACAACCGCGGCACCCTCGAAACCCGTCTCGCCGCCCTGCTCGGCCAAGCGGGGCGGGAGGGACGCACGCTCTGCGCGATGATGCTCGATCTTGATGCGTTCAAGGCCATCAACGACCGGCATGGCCACGGTGCCGGAGATCAGGTTTTGCAGGCTTTCGCCGCACGCATGAAAAGGGTCATCCGCGAAACCGATCTTCTGTACCGGCTCAGCGGCGACGAATTCGTCATGATCCTGCCGGGAACGGGCCTTCCAGCCGGGCTCGCGATGGCGGAACAGATCCGCGCTGCGACGGCAAGCGAGAGCTTTACCTTAATGCCAAGCGGCAGTGAAATTCCGGTGACAGTTTCGGCCGGCCTCGCAGAAAGCGCCGGGGATTCCCACACCGCCCTTCTGCACCGCGCCGACATGGCGCTCTACCGCGCAAAGCAAGGCGGGCGCAATCGCGTTTCGGCGGATTGGGCGGACGAGCCACCAGGGAAACCGATATCGGACTGTTTGAGGTTCGGGCAGGGCCATGGCTGACGGTCACGAAAGATCGATCGCCAAATCACAAGAAGCCGGTTGCATTTTGATGCATTCGCGGTTTAACTAACAAAGCCGGGCATGATATTTATCTGGCGGCACGAAGCGGGCTCCTTCAAAGAAAGCCTCGCTCGCGGCCGTGCGTATCGTAATGCGTATTCGGCAATGAACTTTGAGATACCCTGCGGAGTGCTCGGGTCCGCCGCATCTCCTGGGTCCGTAGGGTTGGCCGGCGTGCAAATGGTTTAGGAGTGGCCTCCTCGAAACGCCATTTGCCGCCGGCCACCTTCGCCGGCCACCTTCGCCCGCCGGAGTGTGGCAGCCCTTCCCGAGGCGTCATTTCAGCCCGCTTTCCGGCCAAATCGTCCCGCCCTCCTTTTTAACGAACCATGTTCGCCTGGCATGGGAAGCGCGTCTCTCAGATCACAACCAGTTCGGCGGCGGAGGCAAACGCCGCCCGCTCCTGCAGAAAGGCGAAGCGCGCCTCGGGCTTGTTGCCCATCAAACGCTCGACCGAATCCGATGTGCCCGCCTCATCTTCGGCCAGGACAACGACACGCAGCAGGCTTCGCCGCCGCGGGTCCATCGTGGTTTCCTTGAGTTGCGCCGGAAGCATCTCGCCGAGGCCCTTGAAGCGGCTGATTTCGATCTTGGCCTTGCCCGTGAGTGCCGTGGCGATCAAATGATCGCGATGCGCATCATCGCGGGCATAGACTTGGCGGGCGCCCTGGGTCAGCCGGTAGAGCGGCGGAACCGCAAGATAAAGATGCCCCGCCTCGATGAGCTTCGGCATCTGGCGATAGAAAAAGGTGATGAGAAGCGATGCGATATGGGCGCCATCGACATCGGCGTCGGTCATGATGATGATTTTTTCGTAGCGAAGGTCTTGTTCCTTGTAATGCACGCCGGTGCCGCAGCCAAGCGCCTGCACAAGGTCGCTCAACTGCTGATTCCCGGCAAGCTTGTCGCGAGTGGCACTGGCGACGTTGAGGATTTTGCCGCGCAGCGGCAGCACGGCCTGGGTGGCGCGGTCGCGTGCCTGCTTGGCCGATCCGCCCGCTGAATCGCCTTCGACGATGAAGAGCTCGGAGCCCTGCGAGGCGTTGTTCGAGCAATCGGCGAGCTTTCCGGGAAGTCTCAGCTTGCGCGTCGCGGTCTTGCGGGCCACATCCTTTTCAGCGCGGCGGCGGGCCCGCTCCTCGGCGCGTTCAATCGTCCAATCAAGGAGTTTCGCGGCGTGTGAAGGCGATGCCGCAAGCCAATGATCGAAGGCATCGCGCACAATGCCCTCGACGATCCGCGCCGCTTCATTCGTCAAAAGCCGGCCCTTGTTCTGGCCCTGAAATTCCGGCTCGCGAAGAAAGATCGAGACCATCGCGGCGCAGGACGTCATGATGTCGTCGCTGGTGACGAGGGCAGCTCGCTTGGCCTGACCCGTCCGTTCGGCGTGATCCTTGAGGCCGCGTGTCAAGGCGCTGCGCAGCCCGGCTTCGTGGGTGCCGCCGTCGGGCGTTGGGATGGTGTTGCAGTAGGAATGAACGAAGCCATCGTCGAAGGCGAGCCAGGCCAAGGCCCATTCGAGCGAACCATGGCCGCCGGGTCTTTCGGCCTTGCCCGCGAAAATGAGGTCGGTGACAAGGTCCTTGCCTTCAATGTCCTGGAGAAGGCTGTCCTTGAGGCCGCCGGGAAAATGGAAAACCGCCTCGGCCGGAATGGCGCCATCCGGATCGAGCCATTCCGCCGCGCAACGCCAGCGGATTTCGACCCCGCCGAATAGATAGGCTTTCGCCCTCGCCATTTTGAACAAGCGGGCGGGCTTGAAATGGGCCCCCTTGCCAAAAATCTTTTCGTCCGGTTTGAACCGCACGCTGGTGCCGCGCCGGTTTTGCACCTTGCCAAGCTTTTCGAGGGCGGTCTTGGGATGACCCCGCTCAAAAATTTGCCGGTAAAGCAGCTGGTTCCGCGCGACTTCCACCTCGAGGCGTTCCGACAAGGCATTGACGACGGAAATGCCGACCCCGTGCAAGCCGCCGGAGGTCTGATAGGATTTCTGATCGAATTTGCCGCCCGCGTGCAGCGTCGTCATAATGACTTCGAGAGCCGATTTCTTGGGAAATTTCGGATGCGGATCGACCGGTATGCCGCGCCCATTGTCGGTAACGGCGAGAAAGCCCGAGGCTTCCAGCCGGACGTCGATGAAGGACGCGTGGCCGGCGACCGCCTCATCCATCGCATTGTCGAGCGCCTCCGCGAAAAGATGATGGAGAGCCGCCTCGTCGGTGCCGCCAATATACATGCCTGGCCGCCGGCGGACCGGTTCGAGCCCTTCCAGCACCTCGATCGAGGCAGCGGTATAGCCTTGCTCGCCCGGCGTTTCTCGATTGAAGGTCCCGCTTGCCATTTTTTGCGAGGGCGCGGCTTGGCGATGGGGTCCCGGCCGGGCTGGCGGCTGCCGGCGCGCTGCAGTGCCGAAGAGATCGCCATTCCTTGCCATGGTCCTGTCTATCCTTGTGATTCGCGTGTGCCGCTGTTTATGCCATGAAGATGGCGAGATTGGAACGGAACGAAAACATTTCCAGTTGAAAGATTGATAGAGGATGAACGCATTTGATGGGGCTCGTCTCGCGCGGCGCCGCCTCAATCAAAGAAAAGGCGGCCCTTCGGCCGCCCTTCAACTTCTCATTCGGAGACAAAATCAGCACGAATAATACATGTCGAACTCGACCGGGTGGGGGGCCATCTCGAAGCGCATGACTTCGCCCATTTTCAATTCGATAAAGCTGTCAATGACGTCATCGTCGAAAACCCCGCCCGCCTTGAGGAAGGCGCGGTCCTTGTCGAGATTGGCGAGGGCTTCGCGCAACGAGCCGCAGACTGTCGGGATTTTCTTCAATTCCTTCGGCGGCAGGTCGTAAAGATCCTTGTCCATCGCTTGGCCTGGATCGGTTTTGTTCATGATTCCGTCAAGACCCGCCATCAGCATCGCCGAGAAGGCGAGGTAAGGGTTGGCCGCCGGATCCGGGAAACGCACTTCGACGCGTTTCGCCTTGGGGTTCGACGTGATGGGGATGCGGCACGAGGCGGAGCGGTTGCGCGCCGAATAGGCAAGCAGGACCGGCGCCTCATAGCCAGGCACCAACCGCTTGTAGGAATTTGTCGTGGGGTTGGTGAAAGCGTTCAGGGTGCGGGCATGCTTGATGATCCCGCCAATATAATAAAGGCATTCCTGGCTGAGATCGGCATATTTGTTGCCGGCGAATAATGGCTTGCCGTCTTTCCAGATCGATTGATGGACATGCATGCCAGAGCCATTGTCGCCAAACACGGGCTTCGGCATGAAGGTCGCCGTCTTGCCGTAGCTTTGCGCCACCTGATGAATGCAATATTTGTAGATTTGCAGGTGGTCGGCCATTGTCGTGAGAGGCCCGAACTTCAGGCCGAGCTCATGCTGCGCCGAACCCACCTCATGGTGGTGCTTTTCGACCTTCGCTCCCATCTGCGCCATGGCGGCGAGCATTTCGCTCCGCATGTCCTGCGCCGAATCTTGCGGCGGCACAGGGAAATAGCCGCCTTTGGTGCGCATACGGTGACCGAGATTGCCTCCTTCATAGGCGGTGTCTGAATTCGATGGAAATTCGGATGAGTCAAGAACAAACCCGGTATTGTAGGGGTCCGACTTGAAGCGGACGTCGTCGAACACGAAAAACTCGGCTTCCGGCCCGAAATAGACGGCGTCGCCGATCCCGAGAGAGGCGGCATAGGCCTCGGCCTTCTTGGCAATCCCGCGCGGATCGCGGTTATAAGGTTCGCCGGTCGTCGGTTCGAGAACATCGCAGACGATCGAGAGGGTGGGCGCAGCGAAAAAAGGATCGAGCGTCGCAGTCGTCGGATCCGGCATCAAATTCATGTCGGATTCATTGATGGCTTTCCAGCCGGCGATCGACGAGCCGTCGAACATTTGGCCCTCGGAGAAGGTGTCCTCCTCGATCAGCGAGATGTCGAAGGTGACATGCTGCCACTTGCCGCGCGGGTCCGTAAAGCGAAAATCGGCGTATTTGACGTCATGGTCCTTAATGTATTTCAGCACATCCTTGGCGGTTTTCATGTCTTGGCCCTCTCTTTATGGGAATTGGTGTTTGGGGCGAGCAACGGGGACTTAAATGCACAATATTGCAGCCATTGCGGAAATCAAATGGCGTCCGTTCCGGTCTCGCCGGTGCGGATCCGGATGGCGTTTTCCACATCCGAGATAAAGATTTTTCCGTCTCCGATCCGGCCCGTTTGCGCAGCCTTGCGGATCGCATCGGCGGCGAGATTGACGCTTGCTTCGGAAACCACCACTTCGATTTTAACCTTGGGCAGGAAATCGACAATATACTCCGCGCCACGATAAAGTTCGGTATGGCCTTTTTGACGGCCGAAGCCCTTGACTTCCGTGACGGTGATCCCTGAGACACCCGCATCGCGGAGCGCTTCCTTCACTTCATCGAGCTTGAAGGGCTTGATGATCGCCTCGATTTTCTTCATTGGCATTTTTGGACTTTTTTGCTGTGGTGTGCCGGTGAACCGGAAGGAACCCGCGCAAGCAGCCGTTCCGGGGGCTCATAGCATCTGCCAAGCAAACCTGCCAAGCAAAACTCGACGAGGGCGGCCAAAGGACTTGAGAGGCCGCCAACCCGCGAAATGAAGAGGAAAGAAGGAAGGCGCGCCAAACCAAATTGGCATGGATGATGCTTATCCCTGTGCTGCCTTAGCAGATCAACTGCGGGTGATCCGCGCCTCAATCCCACCGCGACATAACGCATCGGTAGCACATAACGCATCAATAACGGACGGAGCTCAAGGAAAATGGAAAAATACAAGCTCGAGTATCTCTGGCTCGACGGTTACCAACCTGTCCCAAATCTTCGCGGAAAGACCCAAATCAAAGAATACAGC
>DATJLX010000078.1:0-5833 GCA_035509135.1 Methylocella sp. | reverse complement strand
AGAATTATTGTCTCTTGAGCTTGAGTTTTTGAGTACGAGCCCCTTTTTTGAGGGATAACCCCAGGACATGTTTTCGCCATTCCTCTATTCCATCGCGGCATCTCCGGCTTGTCGGCCACGCGGATGCGGTTGTTCAGTGATGTCATGAAAATAGGCATTCTCGGACATGGCTTGGTGACCTGGTGCGGCGGGATAGGATTTTTATCCATCATCACGAATGCTCTCGCCGCGGCGGGATCGGCTGCGGAACTCCATGTTTTTCTTCCCCTTGGCAGACCGGTCAGAAAGACGTTTCCTCGTTTCATTGGGGAATGGATCGCGGCGCGCCGCCCCGGCATAAGGAAAGACGACCCGAATAAAAATATTGTTCTTGAAGCCTTTGCCGGTCTCAAGAATCGCATTGATGTGCATATCATCGAGGATGGACCCCAAGCGCTGCATGCGGCCTTGCAAGCTGCGTCGATCGATGCCGTAATTCCCGTGATGAGCCCGCTTCCGCCTTACATAGACATACCCTGGGTCGGGTATATTTACGATTTCCAGCATCGTTACCTGCCTGACTTTTTCACGGAAGAAGAAATTCGTGCAAGAAACACGGAATTTCTGGAATTGACCACCATGGCGCGCGCCGTGGTGGTCAACTCCAGAAAGGTCAAGTCCGATATCGAGCGGTTCATCCCCAGTGCGACCGCAAGGGTGTTCACAATGCCTTTCGCGCCCTTTCTCGATCCGAACATCATCTTGAGCGAGGATGTCGCGGCAGATAACCTATCGGCGCCCTATTTTATTATTTGCAATCAATTTTGGATCCATAAGGATCATCGGACCGCGATGCGGGCCTTTGCCCAGATTGCGAAACGCTATCCGAATGTTGATCTTGTCTGCACCGGTTATATGAATGATTACCGGGCGCCGGATTATATACGCGCGATTCTCGATGAGATCGACCGGTTGGGCATTGGTTCACGAGTCAAACTCCTCGGAATGGTCCCGAAGGTGAAGCAGATGCAGCTTCTGAGAAAATCCCTGGCGCTCATTCAGCCGACCCTGTTTGAAGGTGGGCCCGGCGGCGGGGCCGTCTATGACAGCGTGGGTCTTGGCGTGCCGGCCCTAGTGTCGAATATCGAAGTGAATCAGGAAGTGGACTGTGGCGACGTGCGCTTCTTTGAAGCTGGCAATGCGGACGAACTGGCACAGCTGATGAGCGATGTGCTGCAACGCGAGACATCGCAACGGCCGGATCTTGACCAGTTACGCCAAGAAGGAAAGGCGAGGCTGACGAAATGCGGTTCAGTGCTGCTCGAGGCGCTCGCCTATGTGCGGCAAGGCTCGCTCTGAGGCAGGTCCGGGGCTTTGATGATTCACATGATCGGCCGCTTCCGTAATTTGCAGCGCAAGGGCGCCCCTTCAACGCCGCTTCTCGATACACTCAATGTTACGACGCTGCGTGAAGATCCAGACCTCTTGGAGAATGTGATTGCCAGCCAGCATAAGCTGGCTTTTTCGGATAAGTCTGTCGCGGAACTTTTGGAGTCCATCTATCTTCTGCCTGACCGCGCCGCCGATTTTAACCGCTTCGCCCAATCCATGGAGTTCGCCACGATTCTGCGGCTCATGCGAATTTTTGGCGTGACGAAGGATCAAGCCTTGATCGAGATTGGTGGCGGTCCGGGCTTTCTCACCTGGGCTCTCCATCGAGATGGCTACCAGATCGGCCTGCTCGAACCCAATGCAAGATGGAATACGGGAACGGGCTATCTGCGTAGCCGCGCGGATACCGGAGGCATCGAGGTTTTCAATGATCACCTTGCCTGGCATGCAAAGCCTTTGCGTTACGACGTCTTCATCACCAAGACCTGTATCCATCACTTTCAGAATATCGGAATGGTCGCCGCCAGTCTGCGTCAGAAACTTTCCGCGGGAGGCCGGTGGTTCGCGTTCCGGGAACAGTTCGCGGATACCCCAAAGGAACTCGGTGAAGCACTCGCAAATCATCCCTATTGCCAAAGATTCGGCACTTATGAATGGTTTTATCCGGCGCATCACTATGCCGAGGCCATCGAACTCACGGGGTTTCGGCTCGACGCCGTGGTGCCGGCAGGATATGCGAATGATTGCCTTGGCACCTATTCGGAAGGGCCACCGAGCGCTGAGTCTCGCCGGTTGACGGACAAGTTTGATACGCTGCTTGCGCAAGCGCCAGCAAAATCCGTTGACGCCTTTTGGCGTGAGGTTCGGCGCAACCGGGATGAGAGGGCAGGCGTTCACATCTATACGCGGCCGCAAGCCATGATCTTCACCAAGATCTGAAGCGCCGTGATTGGCCCTATGGACACGAAACTTCTTCCCGTTTGGGCCCGCCGTAAGCGAGGTCGAGAAGTTCGATCGTGTGGAGCACCGGGATCGGCGTCCCGCTCGCGATCTGGGTGATACAGCCGATATTGCCGGTCGCGATGAGATCGGGCGAGGTTTGCATGATGTTGGCAATCTTGCGGTCGCGCAGCCGCAAGGCAATCTCCGGCTCTAAAATATTATAGGTCCCGGCCGAACCGCAACACAAGTGGCCTTCCAGAATCTCATGGACCTTGAAGCCTGCTTGCGTCAGGAGCTCTTTCGGCAAGGCGTCTATTTTTTGGCCATGCTGCATCGAGCAGGCCGAATGATAAGCGACCCGTATGGCTTGCGGATTGACCGGTTCCGGCAGATCGAGAGTCCCAAGAAATTCCGTCACATCCTTGGCGAGCGCGGATATCCGCGCCGCTTTTGCCGCGTAAACCTTATCATCGCGCAGCAGGAAACCGTAATCCTTGATCATGGTGCCGCAGCCGGATGCGGTGATCAGTATGGCATCAAGGCCGTGCCGCTCGATCTCAGATGTCCAGACATCGATGTTGGCCCTCGCCTGGGCAAGGGCGCCCGCTTCCTTGCCCAAATGGTGCAGAAGCGCGCCGCAACAGACCTCGCCGCGCGGCAGCACAACCTCGGTGCCAAGCCGCGTGAGCAAACGAATCGCGGCATTGTTGATGTCCGGCCGCAAGACCTGCTGCACGCAGCCGCAAAGAAGCGCCACGCGGGCACTGGCGGTGCCAGTGGGAGACATGACAGCACCGCGCGGCAATCGCGGTGGCGTTGGACGACCTTTTGGGGCGAGGCGTAGCGTCGCGGCCAGGCGCCGCCCGGTCCGGCCAAACCGCGGATAAAGCGCGGTGAAGGGCAAGGCCAAACGGGAGGCTGCCAGCGCAAGACGGAACCGGTTTGGAAAGGGAAGAACAAGGCCAAGAAGCGCGCGGAACAAACGGTCGGCGAGCGGTCTTCGAAATGTCTTTTCGATATGGCTTCTCGCTCCATCGACAAGATGCATGTAGTTCACGCCCGACGGGCAGGCCGTCATGCAGGCGAGGCAGGACAGACAGCGGTCGATATGTTTCACGGTCAACGCATCGGCGGGCCGGTTCTTTTCGAGCATCTCCTTGATGAGATAGATGCGTCCGCGCGGACTGTCGAGCTCGTCGCCAAGCAGCACGAAGGTCGGGCAGGTCGCTGTGCAAAAGCCGCAATGGACACAGGCGCGAAGAATTTTTTCAGCCTCGGCCGTCTTTGGATCCAAAAGTTGCCCAGCAGTAAAATGCGTCTGCATTGTTAAAATTCCGCCCCTATGCGGCGCGGCTCCAGGATGCCAAAGGGATCGAAGGCCTCTTTCAACCGCCGCGACAAAGTGGCGAGGGCCGCCGGCTGCGGCTCGAAGACCGGGATCCTGGCGCGGGTTTCAACCGGTGCCCGGACCAGTGTCGCATGGCCGCCGCCATGCTGCGCGATCGTCTGCCGGATGAATCCCGCCGCCGCGTCCGCGCAAGGATCGAGAGCAAGCCACACCAAGCCGCCCGACCAATCGAACAAGGCTTCGGCGGGATAGGCGCTGTTAATCGCCGCGGCGACTTTTGGTCCGCTGGTGGGCGCCACCGAAATTCTCCAGATGATTTTGTCACGCGGCTCGGCGAGCGGCGTCACGTCGCGGATCGCCCGCCAGAGCGTTTGCGAGGCGGGTGCCGCGAGCCGCCTGGCCGGCGCGTAGGATTTCAACAGACCCGCGAGCCGCTCATAACGCTCGGCGATGGAGGGCGCGAAACCTTCAAGCCGCAAGGCGGTGATCGCGGTTGCAAATCCTTGTGTCTTGGCGGCGCCGGGCGGCAGATGCGCGGCGCCGGACACGTCGACGGGCGCCCCCATCGCGGCGCACAGCGCTTCAACGGCACGGCCCGGATCGAGGTTTTCGAGAAGAAGCGTCACCGACGTTTCCGCGCGGGGCAGCACCTTGAGGGTGATTTCGGTTGCAACCGCGAGGGTTCCAAAGGAGCCCGCGAGGCCGCGCGAAAGATCATAGCCGGTGACGTTTTTCACGACCCGGCCGCCCGCCTTGAAAGCCTCGCCCCGGCCGGAGACCGCCTTGATGCCGAGTACGAAATCGCGTGCCGCGCCCGCCTTGATCCGGCGCGGGCCGGACACATTGGCCATGATCGCGCCGCCGAGCGTGCCGGGACCCGTGCCATAAAGCGCCGCGAAAGACATGGGCTCGAAGGGAAGCTCTTGCGCGTTTGCGGCAAGCAGCGAGTCGATCGTCTCGACCGGCGTTCCGGCCAGCGCCGAGAAGACGAGCTCCTCCGGCTCGTAAAAGGTGACGCCCGCAAGCCGCGAAAGGTCAAGGCGGCCGGCGTTTTTGACCGGCCGGCCAAGAGCGGTCTTGGAGGCAAGCCCCGTAATGGAGAGCGGCGTGCGCTTGGCCGCCGCTTCGGCAACCAGGGCCGCCACCTCGGCCGGATCCCTCGGGAGAAAAGAGGACATTTTTCACGCGCCTTAAACGGAGCGAGGAGTCTATACACTTCGCGCATCAATCGGTCCAAAATGTTTGGCGTGAAACATTTTTGTACGATTGACGCGCGATAGGCTCATCCTTTCACAAGGCGCGGTATTGGTCTTTTGGGCGGGATCGTTTGACCGGTTTGACAAGGACGGGCTCGCCGGTGCTTTCTCTCCCGGCCGCCATATCAAGACTTAAAGGGAGAGAAAATGACCGCGAACAAACACGCTCGCCATCATGGCAACGTTGAGGGAGAGCCCGCCCGCCCGGACTGGCGGCGGCTGCATCATTCGCGGCTGTTTTGGGTTGGGCTCTTTATGATGCTGCTCGCACTCTCGATCTATGTTTGGTCCGACGATCTCGCCTGGCGGCCGCGGCTTCAACGGTGAATGGTAACGAGCCCAATCCTCTTGGCCAAACTCTACGAGATCAGGCACGCTCGTTTGCTGAGCGTGAAGCCCGCGCGCGAGGCTTGATTGATTGAAGGTCGAAACTAACGGCATTGCTCAGCCCCCTGTTTTCTTGATAATGCCTATGAGTGGAGGACCGTCGTTTGGATCGCACGCGGGTTTAGGAATCGTGTCTGACGAAGACTATATTGCGCTTCTCATTGGTCGGATTATTATGGGCTGGGGCTTAATTGATCAGCTTATATATTCCGAGATTTTAAGATTTCACAAACTGAAAATTGATGATCGTTTCACGCATCGCCTAAAACATTGGCGACAACTTTGCGTTTCCGTATGCCAAAGTGATCAAACCAAAATTTCGGCCATCGATCGGGTGATGACCAAAATGAAAATGGATAGTCTCGTTCGACACCATCTTGCTCATGGGTTTGCTCTATTGTTCAAATTGGGCCGGCGAGGCGTGTGCCCCAACAGGCCAAATCTCCATATTTACGAGTACAGGGAAACGACTAAGCGTCTTCGAGCAAACCAAGAAGCTTTCAAACGTGACCCAACAATGAAGTTCTGG
>DATJLX010000077.1:0-6153 GCA_035509135.1 Methylocella sp. | reverse complement strand
TTGGGTGGAACCCGCGCAATGGCGCCTCCTGGAAACCCTCGCGCCGCATTTAAAGCGCGCGGCGTCGGTACAAGAGCTCCTTTTCCGGGCTAAAGCGACAACGGAGTCACTCGGCAAGGCGGTTGCGGCGGCGGGTTTCGCGGTTTTTCTTTTGACGGAGGATTGCCGCGTCCTCTTCGCAAATGCAAAGGCCGAGGATCTCATTCGGCGCAAAATTGGCTTGCGCTATGAACGCGGGCGTCTGGCGGCCGCGACTCCCGTCCTCACCGCACGGCTGCATGTGCTCGCGCGCGAGGGAACGCAGCCTAGAGGAGGCAACGGCGATATCGGGGGTACACTTGAGCTAAGCCATGGTGAAAAATGCCTGCCGCTTATCGCCCATGTCTTTCCACTCGCCGCCAACCGTGCGGTGTCAATCTTCGATATTGAGACGGCAGCCGCTGCCGTCTTCGTTGTCGATCAAACTGCCGAATTTGGTGCTCAGATTCAGCGTTTTGCGACAAAATTCGAGCTCACAGCCGCTGAGGCACGCGTTCTTGTGGAGATCATTAGCGGGAATGGGCTTGTTCCCGCGGCTGCGCGGCTCAGGGTCAGCAAAGCGACGGCGCGGACCCATGCAGCGCGGATTTTTGCGAAAACCGGAACCGAACGCCAAACTGAACTCATCCGCCGGTTCTTCGAGAACAGCCTGCCATGTCTGCCGCCCCACGCCTGAATGAGGAAAAATATAAGCGCTGCTTTATCCCGGCATCATTCATTCGAATGACGCCAAGGCCCAAGACCTAAGCCACTTTTCATAATGGTAAGGATCTTTTCCGAGACGTAAGATCTAAACGTTCTTTTGGAGGGTCTGACGTCTGGTTCGATTCGTCCGGGCGATAGAGGAACCGGCATCATTGCCTACGGATAGGCAATATCAAAACCGCACGCTGATTGACGTTCAGACCTCGGAGAACATGTTTTGTCCTGACGGATAAAAGGTCAATGTATCCGGAAATTGCTCTCAGCAAGACTTTCAAAGCGTCATCTTAACAGAGCCAAAACAAAAAACTGGGAGAAGCGACATGAGGATTCGTGAGCAGGACCTCCTGATTCCGACGAGCATGGTCGGCAACTATCCGAACCCGCGTTGGTGGGATGCCGCGTGGGCACGGCATTTCCGTGGCGACCGTGAGCCGCCGGATTCCATGAGCCGCGAAGCACTCGAGGATGCAATCGGAGCCATCGCTCTTGATCAAGAAAGGGCCGGTCTTGACATCATCTCAGACGGCCGCGTCCAAGGTGACAATTACGGTGAAGTAGTCTACCACTATTTTCGATGCATGGGCTACAATTTAAGAGGTGGCCAGCTCGGTTTCCCGATCTATAGCAGGCTGCATTCGGGCACGATCGAGCATGAGATCAAGCGGCGCGGCGCGATGATGGTCGAGCAAGCGCGAGCGCTCAAGCGGGCGACGAGTAAGCCGACCAAAGTCCAATACACCGGCGTCCAAGTGCTCGCGCAATGCACAAACGATCTCCACTACAAAAGCTCCCGTGACCGCGCGCTGGCCATTGCGAAGGCCATGAACGAAGACATTCTGGAAGTCGATTCGATGGGAATCGATTTCATTCAGCTCGATGAGTTCACCTGGCCATATTTTTACGAGGATTGGGCCATCGAAGCCTTTAATACTGCCGTTGAGGGTGTCAAAAACGCTCGTGTCGTTGTGCATGTTTGTTGGGGCAACTGGGGTGGAACACCCGCCTACTATCCCGACGAGACCGGCAAGCCGGGAGAGATCTATGACTTAACGAAGCGCAAGGAGAAGCCGAACGCTCCAGCAGCGACGCGCTCGATTATACCGAAAGCCTATGAAGCGCACTTCAACGTTCTCAATCTTGAGAGTTGCGGCCGGCGGTTTGACGACATGTCCGGCCTCGATGCCTTCAAGGAATTTCCGCTGCCCGCCAATGTCGACTTCTGGGCCGGGGTGATCGACGTCAAGAGCACCATCGCCGAAACCGCTGTTCAAGTGGCGGATCGAATCGAAGCGCTCTTACGGGTCATTCCGGTCGGCCGGCTGGGCGTCACCACCGATTGCGGTCTGATCCTGCTGCAAAGGTATATTGCGCAGGACAAGCTCCACGCTCTGGTTGAGGGAACCAAGCTTGTTCGCGAAAAGCTGCGGCACGCCGTCGCTGCGGAGTGATTCACTCTTTGGCGCTGACCGTCTCGCGGCCGGCGCCCCAACATCCGCCGGAACTACGGACATGCCGGTCTATACAATCATTTGTCCCGATTGTGCGCATGTATCGAAGACTCTCATTCTAAAGGGCACCCGTATGCCCGACGAATGGGCATGCTCAAAATGCGGCAGTCGCCGTGCGCGGCCCGATCCAAACAAAGCTCCCGAGCCCCATCCCTGGGAGATGGGGCATCCTATTGGGTGCCCCTGTTGCGGCGGCTGACACAAAAAAGATGCCCGACAAGAAAAAAACAACGCCTTTCCAACACCCCATCAGGGGAGACGAACATGGATCAGTTCATTACCAAACGGTCTGATCCACCCATCCTGACCATCGAACAATGGGCGAGAAAAATCGAGGCTGCGCTCGAGACACCCAGCCTCATTGGGCCGATCCGCAACATTCGCGACGACGATCAACGTCCCTTCGATGCGATCTTTATTGGAGGTGGAGCCGCCGGCCGATTCGGCTCGGCCTATTTGCGCGCTCTTGGCGGTCGTCAGCTGGTCATCGACAGCTGGCCCTTCCTAGGTGGCTCTTGCCCGCATAATGCCTGTGTCCCGCACCATCTTTTTTCGGATTGCGCGGCTGAGTTGATGCTCGCCCGCACTTTTTCAGGAAGGCTTTGGTTTCCGGATATGACGGGACGGACTACCTCGATCAAGGAGGTGGTCGATCTGTTCCGGCGTGGCCGCACCGGACCGCACGCCGTCATGAACTACCAGAGCAAAGAGCAGCTCGACATTGAATTCGTTCTGAACGCACCTGCCCGAATTATCGATGCCAGCACTGTCGAGGTTGCCGGCGAGATCTTCAAGGCGCGCGCTCTGGTGCTTGCCCTTGGTGCCGAGGCCATCCGTTTGGATGTGCCCGGACACGATCTGAAAGGCGTCCATGACTTCGCCACGCTGGTTGAGACACTCGATCGCGAGCCCGGTGACGCTATCGTTGTTATCGGTGGCGGTAAGACGGCCGTCGAATATGGCTGTTTCTTCAATGCCACCGGCCGGCGCGTGGTGATGCTGGTTCGCGGGAGGCTTCTCGATCTCATTCCTGACGGCGAAACGCGCAGCTATGTGATCGACCGCATGCGTGAGCAAGGTGTGGAGATCATAGAAGGGGCCACCGTTTCCACCGTGATCGGGGATTCCGCTGGCCGCGTTGCCCGTGTTGTTACGAACACACCCGCAGGCTCACAGCAGATTGACACCGATTTCGTTTTCGAGGCGCTCGGCGAACGGCCGAGGTCACGAGCGGCCATAGAGGCCCTAGGTATCGCCGTGGACAAAAGTGGGGCTGTTCTGGTCGACGAACAGTTGCGAACCTCCGTTCCTGGCGTCTATGCGGTTGGAGACCTGATCGGTGCCCCGATGGAGATGTTCAAAGCTCGCAAGAGCGGGACCTACGCCGCGCGTGCCATCATGGGCGAGACGGTCAGCTACGTTCCGAACGGCTGGCCCGATTTCTTACACACCCATTATGAGGTCAGCTGGCTCGGCCTCGGAGAAGAGGAGGCGCGCGCCCGCTTCCGCAATGTGGCCGTGTTGAAGATGCCTCCGGACAATCCGAACGGTCTCGACATCGCTTTGCCAGCAAGCGACCGGACGATGCTCTACGCCATGGCGCGCCCCCGCCTGTCCGGCTTTCAGAAGCTGGTCTTGGACGGCGATAGCCGGCGGGTACTCGGGGCCCACCATGTCGGATATGGGGCGAAGGATGCCTTTCAATACCTTAACGTTCTGGTCCGCCGCGGTCTGACCATCGATGAGCTAGGTGACATGGACGAATTGTTCCTTAACCCGACGCATTTCATCCAGCTATCGCGGTTGCGGGCCGGCCATCGGGAGCTGCGAAGCCTATGAGCCGGGTGGTGTTGGTAACTGGTGCGGCATCGGGGATCGGAGCCGGATTAGCGGCTCACTTCGTCAGCCAGAAAGACCGGGTGATCGCGCTTGACATGGACCGGGAGGGGCTAGCGTCGCTTGCCGAGCGGCTGGATAATCCGAACGTGCTACCGGCGGTCGCCGACGTTACCGATAACGCGCAACTGGAAAAGGTGCTCGCCGAGGCGGCCGCGCACTTTGGCCCTCCGGAGGTACTCGTGAATAACGCTGGCATTACCGGCGGCCCGAAGGCGACTACCCTGCATGAAACCCCACCCGAGTTGGTCGACCGCGTCCTCGATGTGAACCTGCGAGCGGTTATCCGGCTCAGCGCCGCTGTCTTGCCGGCCATGCTGGAACGGCGCCACGGCGTTATCGTGAACATTGCTTCAATAGCTGGTCTGGTGGCATTTCCAGGTCGGGCCGCTTACTCTATCTCTAAGGCTGCGATCATCCAGGTCACCCGGGCCATCACCGTCGACTATGGCCACCTCGGCATCCGTTCTGTCGCCTTGTGCCCAGGAATGATCGACACGCCGATGACCCATTGGCGGCTCGCAGAGCCCAAGTTGCGGGAGGAGGTGCTAACCCGCATTCCGCAAAGAACTATTGGCACAGTGTCCGATGTCGTCGCCGCAGTAGCCTTCTTCGCCAGCGACCAAGCCAGGTACTGCAACGGCGCCGCCATCCCCATTGATGGCGGCTACTCTGCCATCTGACTGTGGAGCAACGCATTTGCCGATGAGATTGAACGATCTTGAAGCGGACGGATGGCGTGATGTTTGACTACATCGTTGTCGGTGCGGGATCGGCAGGGTGCGTCTTGGCAAGTCGGTTGACCGAAGATCCTGCCTGCCGGGTATTGCTGCTCGAAGCCGGAGGTGAAGACGACGCGCCTTCTATCCGGATACCGGCACTTTATGGACGTCTGCAGGATGGACCCTACGATTGGGCTGACAGAACGATTCCTCAAACGCATTTGAACGGACGCCGTCTTTTTTTGCCCCAAGGCCGGGTGCTCGGCGGTTCGAGTTCTATCAATTACATGATCTACATCCGGGGAAATCGCGGTGACTACGATGAATGGCATCGCCTCGGAAACAACGGCTGGGGCTATGATGACGTCTTGCCTTACTTTGTAAGAGCCGAATGCAATGAAGCGCTGTCCGGCCGCTATCACGGCACTTCAGGTCCTCTCCGCGTGGAAAGCCATGCGCCTTCGAACCCCCTCGTCGAACGCTATCTCGCGGCGGCGCAAGAAGCGGGAATTCCGTTCAATCCCGATTTCAACGGAGAGTTTCAGGAAGGCTGCGGTCCCTTGCAGGCAACGCTCGCGAACCGCGCCCGTTGCAGCACAGCCGACGCATATCTTCGCCCAGCACGCGCGCGCCCGAACCTGACGGTCCTGACCCATGCCTATGCGACAAAGCTGCTTTTCAGCGGAGCCCGTGCCGCGGGGATCGAATATCTCTACTTAGGAGCCGTAGAACGGGCACGTGCAGCTTGCGAGGTCATCATTTCCGCAGGCGCTTTGCGTTCACCTCAGATGCTGATGCTCTCTGGAATCGGTTCAAAAGCCGAACTCGAGCGGCTCGGAATTCGGGTTCGTCTCGATCTTCCGGGTGTGGGCAGAAACCTCCAGGACCACCTCCATGCCAGGGTGCGGTGCGAAATCACGCAACCACTGACCTTTGCACCCCTTCCGGACGAAGTGAAGGCGGCCGCGCTGCGCCAATACGACGACGATCGAAGCGGCGCGCCCGGTTCAAATTTTCTCGAGGCGGGAGCATTTGTCAAAAGCGAACCAGGCGAGACGTATCCTGGTCTGCAATTATTCTTCCTGACGACGCTCGCTCCTGAGTACCCCGAAGCCGGACCGCCAATCCGTCACGGTGTAAGTTTCACCTCCTATATAAATCGGCCACTCAGCCGCGGCGCGGTCACGCTCGCTTCGGCTGATCCTCTCGACCGGCCGGTCATCGATTTCAACTATCTCAGCGAGCCAGAAGACATGCGCTGCGCTATTGCTGGCGTCAGGTGG